>CAZFUH010000047.1:1503-16243 GCA_964522235.1 uncultured Rhodanobacteraceae bacterium | reverse complement strand
GAAATCCTCGCGTCCGTCGGACGCGCAGCCCAGAAACTCGTTTCACTTACATAAAACTAATTGCGGAACACCACGCTAGGAACCTGGGTCGAAAGACCCGCTGAGCGGGGCGTTCGGCCACGACGGCCGTGAAGCGAAAGAGCTGCCGCGTCCGTGAGTGGACAACGTTCATTGCCATCCCGGACACGGCACCGCGGCTGGGCGGGGCTATTTCTTCTTGTGTTCCCGCAATCCCGGCCGCTCGCTCCGGCCGCGACGCCGAAGTCGAGCAAGCTCGACTCTACAAGAGCGTGGGATCGCTGCGGCCGTGGCAGCGGAGTCGAGCAAGAGCGCGGGTTCGCTGCGGCTCGGCTCAGGCGGATGCGGCTGTATGCGCAGCCTCAGCGGACTGGCGGACGAAGTCCATCGCGGCGATGTACGGACCTGGGCCGTGGCTGATGCGAGCGACGCCGAGTGCGGCCAGATGCCCGATCGAAGGCGAGCCCGGCCCGATCATGACGTTGACCGGCAGCGGCGACGCCTCGACCACGGTCCGGATCAGCGTCTCGTCGACCAGCCCAGGCACGAACAACCCGTTGCCGCCCGCCTCGGCATACGCGCGGGCACGCGCCAGCACGTCGTCAACGAACTCGCCGTGGCGCGCCGGTGCCGCCAGCAGAAAAGCATCGGTCCGGGCGTTGACGAACAGCGCCAAGCCGGCGCGATCGGCCGCCGCCCGTGCCGCGCGCAGGCGCGCGGCCTGCTCTTCGAGCGTACGCATCGCCCCGGCGCCGGCGATGCCGTCTTCGAGATTGCAACCGATTGCGCCGGTTTCGATCAGCGCCGAGATCGACGCGCCGACACCGTCGGCATCGATCCCGTAGCCCGCTTCCAGATCGATGCTGACCGGAAGATCGACGGCCTGCACGATCCGACGCGCATTCGCGAGCACATCGGCGAGCGCCAGCCGCTCGCCATCATCGCAGCCATGCGCGGCAGCGACCGACCAGCTGCCGGTCGCGATCGCCAAGGCTCCAGCGCTGGCGATCGCCCGCGCGCTGCCGGCATCCCAGGCATTGAAGAGAATCAGCGGGCCCGCGCCCGTGTGCAGGCGATGAAAGGTGGTGGCGTGTTCGGCTTGACGTGACATGGCGGCTCCTTTGGACTGGGTTCCCGGTGGCGACGGATTCCGGCCGGGCAGCGACAAAGCTCGCCCTGCGCCGGCCTCGCGGCGACGGCCGGTGCGTCCTGGAAAGACCTGCAACCGGAACCTCGCTTCGCGCTCGGGCCGCCATCCTTGCACGCTCATGGCGCCGAATGTGCCAGTTTCTGTCCGCGATCGGCGCGCTCGGCACCGGCGCCGCGGTTCGGCTTCGGCGTCGACCCATGGCGGTGCGCACGCCGGCCCCAAGTCTCGGCCTGTCAGCCGTTGCGCTGATCGGCACCAGCATCGCCGGAACCGGTGTCAGGTCAGGGCATGGCGTAGCGATCGATGCCGTACTCGCCGTCGAACAGCCACAGCTCGGATGCACCACCGGACGGCACCAGAAATACGGCGGCGATCGTTTCTCCGGGTGCCGACGGAGTTCGGAACAGGGGCTTGCCTTCGGCATTGGTGACGATCACGAAAGCCGAGTCGGGATCGTCTTCCGACACAGACAGAAAGGCGAGATGCACGCCGTCAAACGCGAAGTCCGCCCAAGGCAGTGCGCCCTCGGGCGCCGGCCAGGTGATGAGCGCCTCGCCGACTGCCGAGTACAGCGTCACCGATGGCGGCTCCTCCCGTTCGTGAGACAGCACGATGGCGTCGGACATGATGGCGATCGAGCCGTCGGGCGCGACGCCCGCGGGACCGGGATCCTGCAGCCAGCGGCCATTCGCGGCGCGTTCGATCCGGCGCAGGGTATGACCGCCAGCGTCTACCAGATAGACATTCTCGTGACCGAGGATCCATCGATTGTCGCTGCCTGGCTGGCTGTGCCAATCCTGCGAAACCTCATCCAGCTCGACCGATACGATGCCGACGCGCTCGCCTGCCGCCGTGTACTGGACGAAAGACGTGTCCGAATGCGATACGAAGATTTCGCCGTCGTCGGAAATCGTCAGCGTAGGCACGACCAGGTCTTTGTCGTAGTCGCTTGCCGCCGGCTCCGCCACCAGCATCCGGCGGCCTCCGCGGTCGAAAGCATGCACGGCGCCGGTTCGTTCGTCGGCGACGTAGATCCAACCATTGCCGGCTACCGCAATCGCCGCCGACGCGCCAAGTGTTGCGGGGTCCGGTCGTCCGCCCAACACGTGGTCGACAACGCCCTCGTCATCCAAGCGTAGCAAGGCATGGCCGTCGCTGCTCCACAGCCGGCCGCCGGGCCCGGGTTGGACGTCGCCATGAATATAGAAACGACGCTGGTCGGCATACCGCGGCACGAATTCGGCCGTCACCACGCCGTCCAAAGTCATGCGCACGATTGACGGGGTGCCCGAAAAATCGTGGACGATCACACCGCCGTCGCCGTCCGCTGTCAATCCAGTCGGATATTTGGGTGCGCGGTTCCACGCCCTCTCAAGGTCAATGTTCGTACGATGCACTCCATCCTCGCCATAGATCTTGAGCTGGTCGACGCTCCCCTCGAGAACTACGACGTCGCCGGAGGTAGTCACAGCGACATCCCGAGGACTGGACGGTTTGCTGTCGTCGTTGTGCGCACTCTCAACAGTCCAGCGAAGCATGCCATCGGCACCGAAAGCCGACACCGCCGTCGTGCTGGTGTAGTGTGTTCCGGAATCAACCAGGACAACGAAACCGCGATCGGGCATCGACGCCAATGCCTCGACTGCAGCCGACTCGAATGCGTCCAGTCGTGTCGACTGGCCATTGCCGACATCGATGCGGTAGGCGTTGGAATTGCTCAAATCCGACAGCATGACCAACCAATCATCATTACCCAGCCAGACAACCAGAGGATTGAATGGACAACGGATGATCGAAGTTGGCGTTTCAATCCTCACCTTGCGCTTCAGCTCACCTTGATGGTCGACGATGACCAGCGCGACATCGTTGCCGCCTTGCTCGCACCCAAACTCCAAGAACCCGATACGGCCGCGATCATCGACGGCAAACTGATAGATCTCGCGAATCGGCCCGTCATACGTTCCGGCGTCGCCACGATCCAACTCGATCCGGCCGAGCTTCTGCAACTCGACGGCGGGCACGGTGCCGGTCACCGGCAACTTCGCGCTTGAGTCCGCCGCCTCGACATACGGCGCAACCGCAACACGTGACACCGTCCAGCCGCCCGGCTGCTGGGCATCAGCCTTGACGGCATAAGTAACGCGTTCCCCGCCAACCGGATCACGCAACTCAAACTGCCCAGGCTGATCAGAAGCGAAAATCGCTCCGGACCGGCGGATTTCATCGTTGATCTTCTGCCGGCGCGGATCCAGCCCCGAACGATCATCGTCGAAACTGAGATTCCAGATCGGCATGAAGCTCGAATCGAGCAACACGAACATCGGCCCGATCCGTGATGGCCCCAGACATGCAACATCGCCAGAAGCGGAACTGACGGCGCCGCTGCCATAGCCGTAGATCAGCGTCAGCGGCGTCCCGGCAACTGGATGGGCGTCGTGGATCGTTGGTGTCGAATCCGCCATCAGCACGGCAGCACGGAACTCCCCGACGAGAACGCCCTGAGTGAGACTGTAGACCGACCAGAATTCCCGTTCACGGTGCGATCCGGCTTTCGACGCCCGTACGACCATCCGGTCGCTGTCGGCATTGAAAAAAAGACCGAATCCTTTCGGGTCGGCCATCGTATGGAATGTCCTGGCGTCCTGCCGCGACGCCGTTTCCCTCAGGCGAACGGCACCCGCCGGATCGACAATGGCCACGAAGAAGTCGCCATTGTCGCCGCGCGTGCCGCTGTAGCCGCGGCTGTAGCCATAGCCGCCGACGGCACCGTCGTCGGAAACGACCGCGTCCCAGAACGTGAACTCATGACTGTGGGCCCAGACCACGATGCCGCCGTGTCGCAGCTCGTAGGTCGCGCCACCAGCCCCGGACCGTTGGCTTGGATTGACCCAAAGCACGTACTCGCCGGATGCCGAGGCATAGTGCTTGGGCTGGAGATCCGGGATCTTTCCATGGCCCGCAATGCCCAGCGGCGCGATCAGTAGCAATCCCAGCATCGCCAGCAGAGGCATAGTCTTCATCGCGACTCGCTCCAAGTTCAGCCCAGGATCGCCCCAGAGGAACTGCACGGCTGGGCCGGGCTATCCCTTCATGTTCTCCCACAGGCCCATCAGATTGCCCTCGGTGTCCTTGAAATAGGCGTAGTAGCCCATCTCCGGCACTTCGCCCTTGGGCACCACCACGCTTCCGCCCGCGGCTTCGATCTTGCCCACGTGTTCGTCGATCGAGTCGACGCCGATCGTGATCACCGGATTGCTGATCGGAAGCTGCGGACTGCGCTGGAACATTCCGCCGTTGATCGCACCGGATTCCTTGTGCTGGTAATTCTCGTCGACCTCAGAGGTGATGGCGAAGGTGTAGACATCGGCGCCAGTCGGCATGTCCTGCAACTGCCAGCCGAACACCTCGCCGTAGAAGCGTTTCGCACGCGGGTGATCGTCGGTGGGAATCTCGAAATGCACGACTTTGTTCATGGCAGCCTCGTTCGATTCGGGTCGGCGCCAGTCTCTCATACCGAAGTGACCGGCGATCACGAGGCCATCCTCAGCCAATGACCATGACATGTTATATCATCACTTTTCGTGATCGTCGTCCCATCCGAATGGCCTTGCCACGGCGAGCCCAGGAATCCGACTGCAGTCCAGCCCGTCTCTGTCCTTTCCGGCTTCCTGGGCAGCGCCCAGACCACCGTCCTCAACCAGGTACTCAGGAACCTCGCGACCATGCTCCAGAAACCTCTGCGATTTTGTCGGCCACCCTGCCTCGTCCTCGCGCTGCTGACCCTACCCGTGTACGCCGACCAGCCGGACGATGCCGCCGCCGAGCTGGACGAGATCCTGATCCTTGGTACGCGGCAGGCCTATCGCGGTACCTTCGAGCCTGCCGAAGTGCCTCAGGCCGAGCAATACATCGACGCTCAGACCCTGAGCGATGCCGGTGCGCTGACCCTCGACCAGGCGCTCGATCTGTCCGCCTCGGTCGCGCGACAGAACAATTTCGGCGGCCTGTGGAACAGCTTCGCAGTGCGCGGCTTTGTCGGCGACGAAAACCTGCCGAGCAATTATCTGGTCAACGGCTTCAATGCCGGCCGCGGCTTTGGTGGCCCGCGCGATCTGTCCGGCATCGAGCAGGTCGAGGTGTTGAAGGGCCCGCGCGCCGCCCTGTTTGGCCGTGGCGAACCGGGCGGCACCGTCAACCTGGTCACGAAACGGCCCACCTTCGACAGCGCAGGGACGATCCGGGTGACAACAGGGCGCTTCGACCTGCGGCGTGGCGATCTCGACTGGACCACGCCGGTCAACGACGCCGTGGCCGTGCGCCTGGTCGGTTTTCACGAGGATGCCGGCAGCTTTCGCGACACCATCGACACCCGCAAGACCGGTTTCAGCCCATCGCTGTCGGTGTATTTCTCCGGCGCCACCCGGCTCGATTACGAGCTCGAGTACAGCGACCAGGAGATCCCCTTCGACCGCGGCGTGGTCGCTGTCGACGGGCGACTGGGTGTGATCCCCCGAAGCCGGTTCCTTGGCGAACCGGGGGACGGGCCGATGCAGGCGCGCGTGTTGGGCCACCAGTTCGAGCTTCAGCACGAATTCAATGGCGACTGGAGCGCCCTGCTCGGCGTCAACACGCGCAACACCTCGCTCAAGGGTTTTTCCACCGAGCCCGAGCTGACCGCCAGCCGCCAGCAGCTGTTCGTCGACGGGCAAACCCTGACCCGGCAGCGACGCTTCCGTGACTACGACGCCGAGTATCGCGTGCTGCGTGGCGAGCTGAGCGGTCGCTTCGACCTCGGCAGCTTCGAACACCGCGTGCTGATCGGCGCCGATGTCGATCGTTTCGAGAACGACCAGGTCTTTCTGCGCGCCCGGGCGCCGATACTCGCCAGCAATCCCAGCCTGCAGCAGCTGCAGGCGATCGACATCTTCAACCCGATCTACGGCCAGTTCCCGCTGCCGACGCCGACGCCGCTGACCGATCGGGTCGAAATCCAACGTTCGTCCGGCGTATTCGTACAGGACCATGTTCGGGTCCACGAGCGTTTCGATGTTCGCCTCGGCCTGCGCTACGACGACTACCGGCAGACTCTCGTCAATCGCTCCAACGATGGCCGCACGCGCCAGGCCGCCTCGCAGACCAGCCCGCAGCTGGGTCTGGTGTACCGGACGACGGATGATCTGTCGCTGTACGCCGCCTATGGCGAGAACTTCCGCCCGCTGTCGGGCGCGGACTTTGACGGCAAGGCCTTCGAACCGAACCGCTCGGACTCGGCCGAGGTCGGCATCAAGTTCGCGCTGCTGGGCGGAGCGCTCGCGGGCACGGCCAGCCTGTTCCGGCTCAACCAGGACCACATCCTGGTCGCCGACCCGATCAACGCCGGGTTCTCGATCGCCGGTGGCAAGGCGCGCAGTCAGGGCGTCGAGATTGACCTGCAGGGCCGGATTGGCGAGAACACCACGCTGTGGGCGTCCTATGCCTACGTCGATGCCTCGATGCGCAACGATGTCTTCGATCCGAACTTCGCGCTGCCGGTGAGCGCCGGTGACCGGCTGCTCAATGTGCCGCGGCACACGCTGAGTGTGCAGCTGGCGCGGGACGCCACGCTGGCCGGATTGCCGCTGCGCTTTGGCGGCGGCGTGCTGCATGTCGGCAGCCGGCTGGGCGAGGTCGGCACGGCATTCGAACTGCCCAGCTACACCGTGGCGCGCGTGTTCGCGGCGTTGCAGGTCAGCGACAGCCTGACCCTCTCCGGCGAAGTCAACAATCTGTTCGACCGCAGCCACTACAGCAATTCCTTCTCCCAGCTGTGGGTGCAGCCGGGCTCACCTCGCAGCGCCCGTCTCTCGCTCAGCTACGCCTTCTAGGAGTTTCCGATGACCCTTGCACTTGAAGCCAGGCAATTGAGCGTACTGCGTGGTGGCAAGACGGTACTGCGCGAGGTCTCCTTCTCGGTCGCGCCCGGCGAGGTGTTCGCTCTGCTTGGCGGCAACGGCGCCGGCAAGTCGACCGCTCTGCTCACCTTTCTGGGTTTTCTGACTCCTGCCTCGGGTGCCGCTCACGTGCATGGGCGCCCGGTAGCCGAGCAGTTGCGCGACGCGCGCCGGTCGATTGCCTACCTGCCCGAGTCGGCAACGCTCTACGGCCATCTCTCGGCGCTGGAGAATCTGCACTACTTCCTGTCGCTGGCCGGACTGAATCGCGACCAGACCGCCATCGAGGCAGCGCTGAACAAGGTGGCGTTGCAGCGCCCGGCATGGCACACCCGGATGCAGGGCTACTCCAAGGGCATGCGGCAGAAGGTCGCGATTGCGCTGGCCCTGCTCAGGCAGACGCCGATCCTGCTTTTGGACGAACCCAGCTCGGGCCTGGATCCGGTCGCGATCGACGAGTTCAATCGTCTGGTTCGTGAGCTCGCCCTGGACGGCCGCACGGTGCTGATGGTGACGCACGATGTCTATGGTGCCTGCCAGGTCGCCGACCGGATCGGCCTGCTGCGTGAGGGCGAGCTGGTCGGCAGCTTCGATGCGTCCGCTGGCGCACGTATCGACACCGAAACGGTGCATGCCGCCTTTGTCGCGAGGGAGGGGGCATGAGCCGGGCATTGCGTATCGCTGCCGAGGAATGGCGTCTATGGCGACGCTCGCGTTTGGCGGCGACCGGCCTTGCCGTGTTCATGCTGGTGCTCATCGCGACCAGCGTTCTCACCACCATGCGGATGGACGATGAGCGCCAGCAGCGCCAACTGCGACAGGTCGAGGCGGAAGCGGCGTTTCTCGCCCAGCCCGACCGCCATCCACACCGGATGGTGCACTACGGGCATTACGTGTTCCGTACGCCGCCGCCGCTGGCGGCATTCGAGCCCGGCGTCGACGCCGTCACCGGACAATCGTTGTTCCTGGAGGGTCACCGACAGAATGCCAGCATGTTCGCCGACGCCCGGGCGGCCGCCAATACCGGTGGTTTCGGGCGTCTGACGCCAGCGCTGGCCTACCAGATTCTGCTTCCGCTCCTGCTCATCGCGCTCGGCCATGCGGCAATGCTGCGCGAGCGCGAGGCCGGCACCCTGGCACCGCTGCTTGCGCAAGGCGTTTCCGGGCGCGACCTGTTTCTCGGCAAGACACTGGCGCTCGCTGCGCTGACCGTGCTCATGCTGTTACCGGCCGGCCTGGCCGGCGCCTGGGCGCTGCTTCAGGGCGAGGCGGTCAGCGTGGTGCTCGGCCTGCTCGCCCTGTATGCCGGCTACCTGCTGCTCTGGGTGGTGCTGATCGTGCTGGTCTCGAGCGCGCTCGGTAAGCGCAGTCTGGCGCTGGGGCTGCTGGTGCTGGTGTGGCTCGCCTGGGCGCTGCTGCTGCCGCGGCTGGGTGTCGTCTATGCCAGCGCCAGCGTCCCGAGCGCCAGCAAGATCCAGACCGACCTGGAGATGCAGGCCGAGCAACACAGCCTGGCCGATGGTCACAACGCCAACGACCCGGCATTCGCGAAGCTTCGCAGCAGCCTGCTGGAGCAATACGCTGTCGAACGCGTCGAAGACTTGCCGGTCAACATCCGCGGCGTCGTGTCCAGCCATGCCGAGGCGGCACTGACGCGGGTCCTCAACGAATATGCCGAGCGGCACATGGCCAGCGAACGGCAACAAGCCAATCACCTCGCTCGCTTCGGCTGGCTGTCTCCGGCCCTGGCACTGGCATCGGCATCACGCGCCCTGGCTGGCACCGACCTCGCCACGCACCACCGCTTTCTGCGCGAAGCCGAGGATCTGCGCTTTGGCTTCGTGCAGCGCCTGAACGACGTGCATGCGAACGAGCTGCGCTACAGCGACGACATCAATCGCAGTCGAGACCCGGATGCGGAGCGCCGCACCCGGGTCAGCGCTGAACACTGGAACCTGCTGAGCAAATTTCGGTTCGAGGCCGCCACCCCGGCCGAGCGGCTGGCGAACGCACGGCGGCACCTGTGGCCCTTGCTGTGCTGGTTCGGCGTCTGTCTGCTCGCCGGACTGACAGCGGCAGCGAGGCTGCGGCCATGACCGCGCTGCGCAGAGAGCTCTGGCTGCTGTGGCGCGATCGGGGTGCGTGCCTTTGGCTCGCGCTGGCACTGCTGCTGGCCATGCTCGCGCTCGCGGGCGGACTGGCCGAGACCCGCCAGCAGCGCGATCTGCTCACGCGTGCCGTGGCGCTCGACAAGCTCGATCGTGAAGCCAGCACAGTCGGACAGTCGGATTGGGGTGGTGTGGCGTACTACAGCTTCCATCTCACCTACGACCCGCCCTCGGAGTTCGCGTTCGCAGCGTTGGGCCAGCGCGACAGCGCGGCATGGAAGCACCGCATTCGCATGCTGGCCCTGGAAGGGCAGATCTACGAGTCCGACGCCGGGCACCCGGAGTTCGCCCTGCTCGGACGCTTCGATTTCGCCTTCGTTGCCGCCCTGCTGGCACCGTTGCTGCTGGTGCTGCTGCTGCACGACCTGCGCGCCAGCGAGCGCAGGGAGGGTCGCTACGACCTGCTGTGCGCCACCGCCGGTGACGAGCGCAAGCTATGGCGACAGCGCGCGGCGCTGCGCTGCATGTTGCTGGCGCTGTGCCTGCTGCTGCCGCTTGCCGTCGCCGGCCTGATCGCAGGCACGGCTTTGGCTACCCTGCTGCTGGCGGCGCTCGCCGTGGTTCTGCATCTGCTGTTCTGGTGGCTGCTCTGCACCGCCATCGACCCGCGCCCCTGGACGGGCGCCACCAAGCTGACTGCCTTGATCGGCATCTGGTTGCTGTTGGCCGTGCTGCTGCCGGCCCTGCTGCAGATGCTGATCGAACGTCGGCATCCGCTTCCCGCCGGTGCCGAGATCGTCCTGACCCAGCGCGAAGCGGTCAACCGGGCCTGGGATTTGCCGAAAGCCGAGACCATGCAGGCCTTTCTCGAGCGTCACCCGGAATGGACAGCACACGCGGAGATCACGAACCCGTTCGATTGGAAGTGGTACTACGCCTTCCAGCAGGTCGGCGACCAGCGCGCCGAAACGCTGTCGCAAAGCTACCGGGACGGCGTATTGGCACGCGAGCGCACGACAGCCGCACTGGCCTGGCTGGCGCCGCCATCCTGGCTGCAGCGTCGCCTGCAGTCGCTGGCGGCGACCGACGTCGCATCGGTGCTGGCCTACGAACGCTCGGTGCGTGATTTCCATGCCGCGCTGCGCGCGTACTACTACCCGAAGCTGTTTCTCGAGCAACCGGTCAGCAGCGATGCGCTGGCCTGCCGTCCGCAGTTCGTGCCTGCTCGACCTGGTGGCGTCGGGGAAACGGGCGGCGCCGCGCAAGACGACTGTCGGTCTCCGGCATCCGCTGCGTCGGGCGACCACTCACAAGACGGATGAACGTGGTTGCCCGAAGCTCGGAGAAGCCGTTTGACTGCGCCTTCACGGATGCGGGACGAGCTGGCCGGATCGGCCCGCGTCAGTCCGCGATCGCCGGATTGGGTGCCGACGCAACAGCTCGACTTCGGCGATGCAGCTCTGCTGAAGGCGACGATGCGCTCACCTTGCTGGCCTGGGTTCGCCTGCGGGCTGCGGCTGCGGTTCGATTGCGGCTTGCAATTGCCTGCGCAGTTCGGCCGCGGAGTAGGCGCGGGGCGCTGGCAGTTGAAGCAAGGGCAGTGCCGCCGCTTCGCAGACGTGGGTGAGGAAGCGGTCGCGCGCCTTTCGATCATCGCGCTGGTGGCTGTCGTCGTCGAGTTCGATCGCGGCGACCGGAACCAGATCGTCCTTCGTGCACAGCACGAAGTCGAAGTGCTTGTTGCTGATGCGATTGAAGGCGCGCTGCCACACCGATCGGTTCGGTGTGGTCTTGACTTTCACGACATCGGCGACGCGAACTTTGCCGAAGACGCGGTACTGCTCTGCCGCCGCCTGTTCAAGCACGCCCAGAAACGAACGTTCGGCAGGAGAGAACAGAGCATCCTTCTTGTCGTAGGGATATCCATCTGCGTGTGAGCCCGACTTTGTCGTCTTGAGTGCGAGCAGGGCGAGTGCCATGACCAGAAGCAACATCATTCCTACGATCGGAATCAGCAATGTGGGGGTCATCTCGAATTCACTTGATTTGGGGTGAGTGCATAGTGGTGTGCTTGCTGCCGGTCGGGCTGCGTAGGTTGCGGCGGAAAATGGGAGGGATGCGACGGGCGGCCTGACGGCCGCGAGTCGAGCAAGCTCGACTCTACAAGTATGCGGGGCAGCTCGCGACCGTGACGCGAGTTCCCGGTGGTTGCGTCGCCTGCGCTGCTCGAGGCGCCCGTTTCCGGTGACGCAGACGAAGGGGGCCGCAGACTTCTTGTTGACGACCACGATGATCTTCGGCAGGTATTCACCCTGAGAGATGCCCTCGCCCTCTTTGTGCGCTCTTTCTCATCGTGACCAGGCTGGATGTCGTAAACGAGGACTCGCTTGGGATCGTGTGACGATTGTTTGCAATTGGCCGCTCGATGGCGAACGAAGTCGTTGCCAAGTTCGACATAGTTTTCGAATCGGCGCAGTGCAACACCGTCGACGCATGTAGAGCGCAGCTTGCTGCGCTTGGCGGCCGTGAGGCCGCTCGCTCCAGATGCGGCGCTGAAGTCGAGCAAGCTCGACTCTACTCAAGCACGCGGGCGCTGACGCGCAGGCTGAATGCGGCGGCCTGCAAACCCGCCGGGGCGCAGGCGCATCCAACTCCAGAATTCACAGGAGTGTTGCCATGCGCATGGTATTGCTGATGTTCGTGTTTTTCGGCGCGCTTCCGGCTGCCGCGGCGGAGGTGCCGCCGGCCAAGGTGTTGTTGCTGGGTACCTACCACTTTGCGAACCCGGGACAGGATCAATACAACGTCGAGGCGATCGACGTTCTCACCGAATCGGCTCAGGCCCAGATGGAGGCGATCGTCGATGCTCTGGCGCGGTTCCGGCCGACCCAGGTGTTTGTCGAATGGCCGGCCGAGATCACCGACGAACGCTATGCCCAGTATCAGGACGACCGCCTGCCGCCATCGCGCAACGAGGTCGTGCAGCTGGGTTTTCGGCTGGCGCAGCGATTGCGGTTGGCGCGCGTGCATGGCATCGACGTCTCCGGTCGGTTTCCGTATGACGCCATCGTGCAGTGGGCGCAGGCCAATGGCCGCGCCGAGCAGCTGCAGGCCGGCCACCAGTTCATCGGCGAGCATATCCAGCAGGTCGAACGGCTGCAGAGCGAGCGCGGCATTGCCGCGGCGCTGCGCCTGGTCAATGACGAACAGGTGCTGCGTCGCGGTCATGGCATATACCTGGATCTGCTGCGCTACGGCAGCGGTGACCAGCAACCTGGGGCCGAACTGAACGCGGCGTGGTTCGAGCGCAATATCCGCACCTGCGCATTGCTGTTGCAGCAGCTGGACAGCGGAGGGCGCGCGTTTGTGCTTTTCGGCAGTGGTCATGTGCCGTGGTTGCAGCGCTGCATCGAAGATGCACCGGGGGTCGAGCTGGTGCCTGTCGACGGCTATCTGCCCGCCGACGGCGATTGACGGCGCTCGGATACCATGCGGCGTTCGATTTTTTTCCAGGCTCTGAACCTGAGGCCACGAACTTGCGGCGGCGATCACGCCGCTTGTGTCGACCGCATCACGTTTTAATGCTCTTTTTCACGTCGATGCGAAATGGATCTTCCAATCTACGAAATCTATTCGTAGGATGGCGCGTCCTAGACGGACGCGCCGTGACCCAAACCGCGACTCGACGTCGACTGCGGCGGGCGACGGCACCTCGCATCCATTCCTACAGGAGCATCGACCATGAATCTGAAGACTATCGTGTTGACCGCCGTTGTCAGTATTGCCGGCAGCGCCGTCGGCGCGGGCACGGCGCACGCACACTCCGATGGCCAGGCGTCGGACTTCCGCCTGATCAATACCTCGTCGGCATCGGCGGCGGGCGGCCGCCTGCTCTGGGCGAGCAACAACAATCCTGATCCGCACATGTGCTGGCAGGTGTTCCAGAGCTGCCAGTTCTTCTGTGGCTACAACGAAGTTTTCATTCCGGACCACAACCACCCGTGCGCCTTGGCTTGCTGGGACGACTATATGAGCTGTCTCGGCTGGAACTGAGGCTTTCGTTCGCCGGACTCGATCCATGGGTTTGGCAAGCTTCGACACGCGTCGCCCGGGCAAGGCCAGAAGCCACGCCCGGGCGACCCTGGTCCGCGGTACCGGTGAACCGCAACGGTCAGTGATCGCCGGTGGTTACGAACAGAACGGCGTACGGCGGCAGATGCAGGTCGTCGCCACGCAATTCACCTTCGACCAGGCCGTGGCCCGAAAGCGCCTTCCAGATCCGGGCCTCGGGAATCAACACGCGGCACGCTTCGCCCGAGGTGTTGAAGTAGGCGCGGATGGCGCTGTCCTGGTGACGGCGTTCAAACGCCAGCACCGGTTCGGGTGCCGCCAGCATCTCGATCGCGCCGTGAATCAGGGCCGGCTGCTGTTTGCGCCAGCGCAGGAAACCGCGCACGCGCTGCAATGACGAGTCCGGCTCGGCGAGCTGCTGTTCGACGCTGAGCCGGCGATGACAATCCGGTACCGGCAGCCACGGTTGCACCGGGCTGAAGCCGCCGTGCTCGCCGGCGGTCCACGGCATTGGCGTGCGGCAACCGTCGCGGCCCTTGAAGTCGGGCCAGAATGCGATGCCATAGGGATCGCGCAACTGCTCGTACGGCAGCTCAACCTCGGTCAGACCGAGTTCTTCGCCCTGATAGACACAGACCGAGCCGCGCAATGAACACGCCAGCGCGGTCAGGGTGCTGGCCAGATGCGCCGGTGCGCCGGCGCCGCCCCAGCGGCTGACGACACGGGTGACATCATGGTTGGAGATCGACCAGCACGGCCAGCCCTCGCTCATCCGCGCCTCCAGATCCTCCACCGTGCTGCGGATGAAGCCGGCCGTGCAGTCGTCGGTCAGCAGCTCGAAGCTGTAACCCATGTGCAGACGCTCGTTGCCGGTGTACTCGGCCATGGTGCCGAGCGAGTCCTCGGACGAGATCTCGCCGAGCGCAGCGACGTCCGGGTAGCGGTCCATCAGTGCGCGCAAGTCGCGCAGAAAACCGATGTTCTCGGGCTGGGTATTGTTGTGCCAGTGGTACTGATAGGCATACGGGTTGTCGGGACTGAAGCCGCGGCCGGTGCGCAGATGTGCCGGCTTGGCCGGATTGTCGCGCAGTTGCCGGTCATGAAAGCAGAAGTTGATTGCATCCAGGCGCAGGCCGTCGACGCCGCGGTCGAGCCAGAAGCGGACATTGTCCAGAGTCGCCTGCCGGACCTCGGGGTTGTGGAAGTTCAGGTCCGGCTGCGAGGCCAGAAAGTTGTGCAGGAAGTACTGGCGCCGGCGTGGCTCCCACTGCCAGGCGACACCGCCGAAGATCGACAGCCAGTTGTTCGGCGGCGTGCCGTCATCGCGCGGATCGGCCCAGACATACCAGTCGGCCTTGGCATTGTCGCGACTCTCGCGGCTTTGTTGAAACCAGGCGTGCTCGATCGAGGTGTGGCTGAGCACCTGGTCGATGATCACTTTCAAACCCAGGCGGTGCGCCTTT
>CAZFUH010000047.1:0-1493 GCA_964522235.1 uncultured Rhodanobacteraceae bacterium | reverse complement strand
AGGTGCCGAACAGCGGATCGACATCGCGGTAGTCGGCGATGTCGTAGCCGAAATCGGCCATCGGCGAGCGGAAGAACGGCGAAATCCAGATCGCGTCGACGCCGAGGTCGGCGACATAGTCCAGGCGCTGGACGATGCCCGGCAGGTCGCCGACGCCATCGCCATTGCTGTCCTGGAAACTGCGCGGGTAGATCTGGTAGATGACGGCTCCGCGCCACCAGGGTGTCATGCTCATCGCTCGTTCCGCGGCCTTGCAAGTGGTTCCGCCGCACACCGGCGACTGCCGGCGGAAACGACGCCTGGGGTGCCTGCGCAGCAGAACCGACCGGATGCGAGCCCGGTATGCGTCTGTGCACAGGCGCCTAGAGCTTAGCGGCAGCGCACCCGGAAACCCGATGCCTGTGCATACGTATTCATGCCTCGACCCGGTCCCATGACGCGGCAATCCGTTTAGCGTGTCGGCACCGCGGCGTGCGACCCTGGCCGTCGCGACTCGCCTGTGGAGGGACGCTGCGTGAACTCGAACACGATCCAGATTGCGCTGTTCGTCGCGCCGACCGCAACCGGCGCGATTTCGTTTCGCTGCGGGTCCGGTTCGGTGATCTGGTCGGCCTGCTGCCGGTGCAGCCGTACACCGGCGCGCTCTCAATGAAGCCGATGCGCGGCCTGGACGCGCCGGTGCCGGCGATCGCGGTGGCTTTGGTGTTTGCCCTGCTCAGCACCGGCCCCGGCTTGGCGACCGCAGTCGAACCGGCCACACACGCCGATTGCGACCACGACGATGTCGCCAGGACATTGCATCCGGCAGGCCTGACGCCAGCGCACAGCCAGGCGATCTGGCTCGACGACCGGCATCTGCGCTGGCCGCAGCAGTCAGCGACCGCGGGCGGCCACTATCGCTTGTATGCCTCGGCGCACGCAGCGCTGCGGCGGGACGACGACGGCAACCTTGCCGGCGCCGATCGCGTGATTGAACTGGACCTCGTCGATCGCGGCGACGACGATAGCGGACACGCGTCGCATCCACATGTCCGCGGCGGCGTCCTGCTCGCGCTTGCCGATGGCGAACGCGAACGGCTGCCGGACCTGCTGCGCGGCCAGGTGCTGATCGGCCGGGAGGACCGTGATGGCCGCCTGCGTGAGCTGACCGGCAGCCAGATCGCGGCAGCGCTCGACGCGCGCTATGCGCACGCCGCCGGTGGCTTCGACCTCGGCGCCCGACCCGGCGCCGATGGCACCGTCTTCGCCCTTTGGGCACCGACCGCGCATGCCGTGGCCGTGTGCCTGTATCCGGACGATCGTGCCCCGGCCGATGCCGTGCGGCCGTTGTCGCGCGATGCCGGTAGCGGCGTCTGGTCATGGCGCGACGACCACGACCTGGCCGGCCGCTATTTCACCTACCTGGTCGACGTCGTCGTTCCCGGCGTCGGTCTCGTGCGCAACCGCGTCACCGATCCGTATGCGCTGAGCCTGGGCGCAGACTCCCGGCGCGG
>CAZFUH010000046.1:0-16287 GCA_964522235.1 uncultured Rhodanobacteraceae bacterium | reverse complement strand
GATCGGGGCCGAAGACCCAGCGAGAATGGTGCGAAACTTCCGGCGCACTACACTACCTTGGCCAACCGCCGATACAGTGTGGCCTTGCTGATGCCAAGTTCGAGAGCCGCCTGCTCGATGCGTCCGCGGTGCCGCTCCAGTGCCTCGGCGATGATGCGTCGTTCTTCGTGTGCCAGCCGCGCTGCCAGAGATCCATCTTCGTCCAAGGTCTTGCGTGCAGCGCGGATATCGGCTCGCAGCAGGTCGCTGCTGACCAGTTCGTCGTCTTCGACGAATAGTGCAAGACGTGCCATCTCTCGCTCCAGCTCACGGACGTTGCCGGGCCAGTCGTGGGCACACAATGCCTCCACGGCCGTCTTTGACAGGCCGCCGCTGCGCACGCCGCGCGCTTGGCAGGCACGGCCCAGGAACAACGCCGCCAGGCCTGCGACGTCTTCGCGTCGCTCGCGCAAGGCCGGCAGTTCAGCCCGCCAATCAGCGATTCGGTGATAGAGGTCGAGCCGAAAGGTTCCGGCCTTGACCATCGCCGGAAGATCACGATGGGTGGCGGCGATCACCCGAACGTCCGCGGGCCGGGGCTTGTGGCTGCCGACGCGGTACACCTGTTTTTCCTGCAGCACGCGCAGGATCCGCGCCTGCGTGTCCAGCTTCATGTCGCCGATCTCGTCGAGAAACACCGTGCCGCCATGTGCCAATTCGAACCGCCCGGCACGCGCTTGCACGCCGGTGGCGATGCCTGACTCGATGCCGAACAGTTCGGCGTCCAGCAGGTCCGGCGGCAATGCGGCGCAGTTGAGGACGAGGAAGAGTTCGTCGGACTCACCCGAGGCCTCGTGAAGATGTTTTGCCAACAACTCCTTGCCGGTACCGGATTCGCCCGTGATCAGCACGTTCAGTCGACTGCGTGCCAGACGTGAGGCTTGGCGATAGATTTCGCGCAAGGCCACGGACGAGGTGAGGGCCGCGACCGGTGCCGTTACGGGCGGGTGTTGCGTCGCGGTAGCGGTAGCGACGAGCGACGGCCGTTCGGCCAGAATCAACAATGAGAGCAGCATTCGAGCCAGCGACTCGACACCCGGCCGGTCCTCGGACGGAAACCCGTGAATACGCAGCAGGTTTCTCCCCGACGCCTGTACGAGCGCATCACCTTCGAGACGGCCGGCGGAGGCAATCAGGGCCGAGGCTCCAGCCTGCGAACCGCGGTAGATGGCGGCGCCGGTGCCGGCCTGCGCGCGCACCAGCGCATTAGTCACCAATGCGGCCAGTTCCTGGCCGCCGGCACCGTCGGCCGCCCGGACCAGGAGCGGCTCGACTTCGCGCAGGCAGAAGCGAACGACGCCGGCGGCGATCATCGTCGCCGGCGCGGGTGATGCGAGGGGCGCTGAGATCGCTGCGTCGGCAGCGGTTGCATCGGCGGCAATGGCGTCGTCGGCGGCGATGCGCTCGACCATCAGCTCGACATCGCCCAGACGCAGACGCTGGCCGAGCGTGAGCATGGCGACGCCGTCGATTCGCGCGTCGTCGATCCAGATGCCGTTGCGTGAGTCCAGATCGCGAACTTCGATTCGTTCGCCGTCGGGCAACAGTCGGGCGTGGTGCCGAGAGACGGTTGGATCGGCAAGCACATGGTCGCATTCCGGTGACGAGCCGACGATGGCAGCGCCGTCGCCGAGCAGCAGACGCTGTTCGCGATCGCCGACCCGCGCCCGCAACCGCCATACCATCTCTGTCATTACCCCTCGCGCGCCGCCGATCCTGTGTGCTCGTATAGTATGTCAATGCGCTTCCGCACCGCCATTCCGATCAGCTCCGGAGCCACCGGCCGCGTACTGCGCACCTACGACGAGATCCTCGGCCGCGAGATCGCGATCAAGCTGCTGCATCGGCGAGAACCGGCGCTGGCGATACGCATGATGCGTGAAGCCGAAGCGCAGGCACGGCTGGACCATCCGCATATCGCCAAGGTCTATGGCACTGGCACGCTCGACGGGCAACCTTATATCGCGATGGAGCTGATCGACGGCTGCACGCTTGATCAGGCCGTCGCCGGGCTCAGCGACCGGGACAAGGCGGCGCTTCTGGCCGATGTCGCCGACGCGCTGGACCTCGCGCATCGAGCCGGACTCATTCACCGCGATCTCAAGCCGTCCAACATTCTGGTTGCGCGCAACGCCAGCGGCCGCCTGCATCCCTACGTAATCGACTTCGGTCTGGTCCGCGATACCGGTGCCGATGACCTGACCCGAACCGGCCAGCTACTCGGAACACCCGGTTACATCGCGCCCGAAATCGCCATTGGTGGCGACAATGTCGACGCGCGTGCCGATATCTACAGTCTCGGCGTCGTCCTGTTCGAGCTGGTTGCCAGTCGCCGGCCATTTCTCGGCGAATCGGCGGCCGAACTGATCGTACAGTCGCTGCGCCGCGAGCCGCCGTCGCTGCACAGTCTTCGGCCCGATGTCGACCCCGCGCTCGGACGTATCGTCCGGCAATGCCTGGAACGCGATCCGGATTGGCGCTACCCGACCGCGGCGGCGTTGCGCGACGATCTGCGCGCCTTCAGCGACGGGCGGCGCGTCTCGGCGCGTCGCGACAGCTTCTGGCAGCGCGGTCGCCGCTTCGTCCGCCATCATCCCTGGCGCGCGGCACTCGCTGCAAGCGTCGGCACATTGGCGGCCGGATTGATCGCGCTGAGCGCATGGTCGAGCTGGTACGCGGCCGACCAGGCGGTCAAGGCACAGCAGTACATCGACTTCGCCGCCGGCATCGAAGGCGCGATTCGTCTCGAGTACCTCATGCCGGCGCACGACATTGCGCCTACGCGCGAACGCCTGCGTCGCGAGGTTGCCGCGGTGGCCATGGCGATGCCTGAGCATGGACCCGCCGCGCAGCGGACGGGGCAGCTTGCGATCGGACGCGCGCGTGCAGCGCTTGGCGACGATGTCGAAGCGCACCAGCATCTGCTGCTGGCCTGGGTGGCGGGCGAGCGCTCGCCGGCGTTGGACCAGTTGCTCGGCGAAGTGCATCTGCGGTTGTACTGGCAGGCAATGCGCGACGCGGCCGCTGTCGGCGATGAAGATCTGCGCGAACAGCGCGTCGCCGCGGCCCTGGAACGTCTGCGCACCCCGGCTCGCTTCCATCTCGAACGAGTGGCGGCGCGTGAAGACGAGCAGGCCACGCTGGCGCGCGCCTTGCTGTTGCATTTGAACGGCGAGCGCGACCAGGCTGTGGCGCTGCTGGAGGAGGCGGCGAATGCCATGGACTGGCCGGTCGATGCCTTGCTGTTCGCGGGCGAGCAGTTTCAGCACGGTGCACGACAGTTCCTGCTCGACGGCGACACCGACGCCGCTGCCCAGGCGGTGCAGCAGGCCGAGCGTCGTTACCGTCTCGCCGCCGAGATTGCCCGTAGCCATCCAAGAGCCGCTGAAGGGCTGTGCCTGTTGGGCGGCCATCTTTCGATACTGGCCGGCCAAGGCGCCAGCATCAGCGACGACGCCATTCTCGACGCGTTGGCTCATTGCGATGCCGCGATCGCGCTCGACAGCACGCGAGCCGAAGGCTACGCCAGTAAGAGCAACGCGCTGGCCAGTCGCGCGCTGCTCGAACGCAGCCGCGCGCAACCGCCCGATGTGCTCGTCGACGAGGCCGTTGCGGCGGCGCGCGCTGCGCTGCGCCTGCAACCCGATTCGCTGTCGGCACGACGCGCGCTTGGTTCGTTGCTTGTCACGCGCAGCACCTGGCGGCTGGAAACCGGTAGCGCCGACAAGACTGGTATCGACGAAGCGGTCGAACTGCTCGAACAGGCCCATGCCGGCGATCGAGCCGAGGTCGCCACGGCGATGGCACTGGCCGACGCCTACCATCTGCGCGCACGCCTGGTCGAATATGACGGCACCGATCCGGAGCCTGACTACCTCAAGGCCGAGCAGATTCTCGAAGCGGTTGCCCCGGTCGCTCAGGCGCCGCCGGCGATCGAAGCGAAACTGGCCGAAACGCGGGCATGGCGCGGCTACTACCTGTATCGGGCGAGCCGGGACGCCGAGCCGCTGCTGCGCGCCAACTACGACCGTATCCGCCTGGTCCGGCACCGGGTGCCCGGGCATACCCGGATCGACCGTGCCTTCGCCTACTCGGCATGGACGCTGGCCGATCTGCGGACCCTGCTCGGCCACGATCCGTCGGCCGAAGCCGAGGCCGCGGTGGCGGCGTACGAGGCAATCCTCACGCGCAATCCAGTTGACTACACGTCGCTGTTCAACGTCGTCGGACCGCTCATCCTGCTCGCCGATCACCGCCTCGCTCACGGCCAGGAAATCGGCGAGCTGGTCGCAAGGCTGGCGGATTACACGCACCGATTGCAGGTGCTTGCCGAGGACCGGACACCGATCGATGTCCAGCTCATGGTGCTGAACACCTATCAGGCCAAGGTGGCGATTGCCAAGGGGCGCAACCCGCTGGATCTGCTTTCAGCCGGGCGAAGCCATTTCAGTCGAGCCGCGAGCAACCCGATCGACCGCTACGCCGCGATGGAGGGGTTCGCCAACCTGGTCCAGGTCGAGCACGAGTGGCGTCACGTCGCCGGCCGCGAAGATCCGCAACGGCTGGTCGAGGACGTTGCCCAACTGCAATCGATCCGATCGGAATTCCCGGACAGTCCACTGCTGCTTGCCCGGGTGGCCTTGGCCATGGCCGTGCCGCCGCACCAACCGGCACGCGTGCGCGACGCGGCGCAGATGATGGCCGATGCCATCGAGCGCATGCCGCTGCTGGCCGGCCGCTACGGTGCCGAACTGGACCGTCTGCTCGTGCTTGCCCGTTGAGATCGTTGCCGACGAGGTCGTTGCGAGCCTGCGACGACTTTTCGCAAGGCTGCGACAGCGTCGAAGCTCGGCGGAACATAAGTCATTGATCCTGAGAATATTTGGATCTGGCACGCGAATCGCTTGGAGGTCGCCGCCTAGCGGAGACCTCTCGTGCCCAAACTCGAATCTGCCCAGCGCGCGCTTTCGCTCTGCGTCATTGCCGCCGCACTGCTGCTGAGCGCCTGCGCCAGCACAGCCACCGATCCGGTTGCCTCGGCGGTCGCCATTGCCGAGGCGCGATGCGAATGCACCCGGCAGAACGCGCCGAGCGTGGCGGCCTGCCTCAATCAGGCATCAAACGGCCTGTACCGGGCCACCGCGGCCATCGATGACGGCCTGACCAGGACCGCGATGGTGCGCGCATATGAAGACGCGTTCCGGCGATGCCCCTGGGACGACCCGTCCTACTACCGCTGATGTCCCCCATTTCCCGGAGAACGCCGTGAACCTACGTATTCCTACCTGTGCGCTGCTGATCCTGGCGCTGCTGATCGTGTCTGCGACAACCGCCCAGGCCGCCATCATCGTCGTCAACACGCTCGCCGATGAGCTCAACAACGATGGCGACTGCTCGTTGCGCGAGGCCATCCAGGCTGCCAACACCAATACCGCCGTCGATGCCTGCAACGCCGGCAACAGCACTGGCATCGACGCCATCATCTTCGCGGTCAATGGCGAGATCCGGTTGTCACAGGGACTGATCATCACCCAGGCACTGAATGTGGTCGGAAACGGCGTCGGAGCATTGACATTGCGGCGTGCTACCGGCGGTGGCGGCTTTGCCATGATCACGGTCGACATGGCAAATGCCTCGCACGATCTGACGCTGGCCGGGTTCACGATGGACGGTGCCGCCTACGAGACCAATGAGCCTGGGAGTGCCATACAGATACGGCAGGTCGATCAGCTTGAGATAAGCCGAATGGCGTTCAAAAGCAACACCAATTCCGCCATCGCCAGTGTCCCTGAACTCCATCCCGGCAATACGATCAACAAGGTCACCATCGATGAATGCGAGTTCTTCTTCAACTCCGGCGCGCGGCTCGGCGTTGGATTGGGCGGCGGTGGCGCACTGCGTCTACTCGAAATTCCCGAACTCGTCGTCCGGCGCTCGGTATTCGGCGGCAACTATGTACTCGGAGTAGCGGGCTACGGTGGTGCCATTCGACTCAGCGGCTATCTGACGGCCACGATCATCGACTCATTTTTCTCTCGCAACTATACGCAACATTCGCAAGAGAGCGGGGGCGGTGCGGTAGCCGCGTCGGGTGCTTCCATGTCCAGCACGTTGTCCGTCCAGCGGACAACGTTTTACCGCAATGTATCGGGCGCGAGCTTCGGCGGCGATGGCCTCTCCATTGCCAATACCAGCGCCTCCATTGTCAATTCAGTATTCAATGACACTGGCGTCGGTTTGAATGTGGTGACTGGAACTGCGCAGGTCAGCCATTCGACTTTCCACGGCACCAATCGGGTCGAAGGCCTCATCAGAAGCAACGGTACGACGCAGATCCGAAGATCATCGATCTACGGTCGCGCCGGCGAAGCCGCCGTGCTGTGCACGCGAGTCAACGCCGGCACGATCACGACCGGCGGCTTCAACCGCTACCAGCAGGGTGACACCAGCTGCGGCAGCGGCGGCAGTGACCTGCCGGTCGACGATCCACGCCTGCTATCGCTGGAACACTATGGCGGCTCGGTACCGACCCTGCTGCCGAGGATCGACAGCCCGCTGATCGACGACGCCAGCCTCAGCTGCACCGACGGCCAGAACAATCCGATCAGCGATGACGCCCGCGGCTTCCCGCGGCCGGTCGCGGCCTCGGGTGGACTTGCACGCTGTGACGTCGGCGCTGTCGAGTGGAATCCGGCGTTTGACGACTACCTGTTCAAGAACGGCTTCAACTACTGACCTTTCGGCAAAGGAGATTTCCCATGTTCAAACGCTCCCTCGTTGCGACGATACCGGTCGCCCTCGGTCTTGCTTGCACGGCCGAAGCGGCCGTCATCACCGTCGATACCTTCACCAACTCATTTGGCTGCACGCTGGAGGCCGCGTTGGCGGCCGCCGAAAACAACCGGCGCGTCAGGAACTGCGTCGCAGGAGAAGCCGGTGTCGTCGACGAGATTCGTTTTCAGCCCGGGCTGTATGGAACGTTCACGCTGCGGCCCTCCACCTTGATCACTGACAGCGTGCGTATCATCGGTAACGGACGCAACCGGACCGTGATCGATGGCGGCCTCGTTATCGACACCGGCGCTGAAGGCGAATTCGCGGTGCGAGGCGTGCAGATGCGCCGCGGACTGATACTGTGGGGAGCACGTGAAATCACGGTCGAAGGCGTCCGTTTCGCTGAGCTTCGCGACCAGATGGTGCACGGCTCGGCGATCGCCACGCCAATGGCAATCATCGGTCGCCTTTCGATCATCGACAGCGAGTTCCTGCGCAATCCGGGCAAGCTTGGTGTCGTCGCGCTCAGTTCGGGAGCGCAGATCGGCGAGGTCGAGATTCGCCGCAGCCGGTTCATCGGCAATCACACCTACGGCTTTGACCAAGGATCAGGTGCGCTCTATATCGGGGCCAAGACTGCGCAGGTCAGCATCGTCGCGACTGACTTTGTCGGCAATTCATCTGCCACCGGAATGGCTGGTGCAATTGTCGTCGAGCAGCCGACGTGGCTGTCGATCGAAGCGAGCGTATTCGACGGCAACGAGAGTCTCGGATCCGGTGCGATCTGGCTTGACGGCAGCGAACTCGATATCGTCAACAGCTCACTGACGCGAAATCGCGGAGATGACGCCGGGGCCGTCTACTTGCAAGGCGGTTCGTACTTCGGCCTGCGCTTTTCGGCGGTCGTCGACAACGACAGCAGCGCCGGCGCGCCGGCGTTGAACCTTGACTTCGGTCCGGGGTGGGTGAGTTTTCTGGCCAACGTGTTGCGCGCGCCCTTGCACAGCCGTGTTTGCGGCTGGGCGCCGGTGCATTCGCAGGGCTTCAACCAGGAGTACCAAGGCAATACCTGCAACGTCTCCACCTGGAGTGATCTCGCGAACTTGAGCTTCCCGCTGGCATCGGCGCTCGCCGGAGCCGGACGCCCGCGCGTGCCGATGCCGGGACAGTACGGACCCGGCCGTGATCGTGTCCCATTCGATGTCTGCGCGCTGTCGTCGCAGGAACCACTGACGGTGGACATCCGCGGTCTCGAACGACCCTGGAGCCACGGCCAGGTCGATCCCTACGGCTGGTGCGACGTCGGACCGGTCGAACAAAGACCAGAAGACTTTCCCGCACCGAACTGGCACCCGTCGATGCCGCCGTATTTTCCAGGAACCTCGCCATGAAGCTTCGCACCTGCGCAATTGCTCTAGCGCTGCTCTCGCCGGCAGCAAGTGCCGCCACCATCACCGTGACCACGCTCACCGACACCGTTGCTGTCGACGGGCAATGCTCGCTGCGGGAGGCCTTCCAGAACGCTGCAAGCAACAGTGCTACGAATCCAGACTGCGCTGCTGGTGATCTCGTGAGCGACACCATCGTCTTCAACGCCAGCCTGTTCCCCGGATCCGCCGGCCTCGTCGGCGTGTTCCAGATCGATCCGAAGCGCGGCCCCCTGATCGCTGCTGGCGGAGTGCTGAGCGTAACGCCGCCGACCAACAGCAAGCTGCACATCGTAGGTGACCAGAGCAGTCGATTGATCGAGATCCAGCAACCTGCCAATCGCTCCACTTCATTGTTTCGAACGCATCTGATCGATGGCTACAGCAGCACGGACGGCGGCGCGATACTGGTTCGCAGCGGCAGCATCCTGCACCTGGAGGACTGCGATCTCAGGAACAACCACGCCGACGGTTCCGGTGGCGCGATCGGATTCGATCTGAGCACGAATGTGCTGATCCGGACGCTGCGCACGCGCTTCTACCAGAACTCGGCGAGCGGCGACGGCGGTGCGATCGGCGGCGAGATGTCGACTCGCGTCAACCTTGATATTGCGGACAGCCGGTTTATCGACAATTCCGCAACCGATGGTCGCGGCGGCGCAATTTTTCTTCGCATGGCTAGCCAGCAGCTTTTTTTGCAGCCGATCCACACGATCTCCGGCAGCATCTTCGCGGACAACAGCGCCCTTGCTGGCGGTGCCGTGCACATGGCGACAGGTAACAACATCAGCAATCGCTTTGATCTGTTGATCGAGGACAGCCGGTTCTCCGGCAACCAATCGCTGGCGGAGAATTCCCTTGGTCGTGGAGGTGCCCTTCTGGTCGCAGGCATCGATGGCCACCACGCCGCGGCGGTGACCATCCTGCGCAGCAGCTTCCACGACAATGTCGATCATGGTTCGGCCTTTGGTTACAAGGCCGGCGCGGCATTCATTTCCCATGCCGACGCAATCGTTGAAAACAGCCTGTTCGCACGCAACTTTGCCGGGTCGGGCAGCGGCGGCCTTGCTGTTGTCAATATCGGCGACTTCCTTGATCTGCCAGAGCAGCCGCGGGTACTGAAGCTCCGCTTGAACAGCTTCTATGAGAACGAGCTTGGCGTGGCAAGCGGCAATGCACGGGCCTTGGATTTGTTGGTCCGGGTCGCCAACAACACCGTGCTGGACGGCGCGTTCTACGGCAATCTGTTCAAGTCCCATTCGACGCTCGAATCCCAGCTTGGCTGTGCATTCGAAAGCGCCAGCGGGGATCCGTATCTCTTTCCGGGCGACTACAACCTCGCCGACCGCGTCGAATGTGCAGTCGGCAACAACAGCGTCAGCGGCGACCCCCAGGTGCGCTACGAAGAACTGACCAATGGCAGCCACGAACGCACGTTGGATCTGGAGATCGAGAGCGAAGGACGCGACCTGATCCCGGCCTCGGAGTGCCTGGATTCGATGGGCGACCCCTTGATCGTCGATCTGCTGCAGACGGAACGGCCAAGCGACAGCGACAACGACGGCATCCCCGACTGTGACACCGGCGCCTTCGAGGCCGGGCCGTACGACAAGTTCGACGACGACATATTCGCCGACGATTTCGAGGACATGAAGCCTGACGTCGCGCTTGCCAATCTATCTCATTAACCTGTAGGAGCCATTCGCAATGTGCATTCGATATACAGCCATTCTTTCATTGACCGTCGCACTTTCCGGTTGTGGTGATTCCTCGCCCCGCGCAACCACGACCGCGCCGGGGTCGACGTCGTCACCCGCCGGCGCAGCCGCAAGCGACACACCGGACGGAGCCTCGGCCGTTGAAATGGCCGCCACGCTCACCAAGGCGATGGCCCTGCCGAAACCCAAGCCCATCGACATCGAGCCGTGCACGCTGGTCACGGCTGAGGACGCCGCGCCGTTCTTCTCGGATCACGAGCCAGCCAGGGAGAAGGGCGGCAGCGACCATCATCCATTCCGCGAGTGCTACCGCACCGGCGGTACAATGGGATTGTCCAGTGCGCTGGTCGCAGTCGCTGGCGGGCTTGATATCAACCAGTTCGACACCTTGATGGAAGGCCAGGCGGAACTGTCCGATCAACAGGACAAGATGCGCGCGATCGATGGCGTCGGTGATCGCGCCTACTGGCTGTCGAACTTCCTCTGGGTCCAGACCGGCAGCACCACGTTCTATGTCAGCGTCTCGACGATCCCGGCGCTCGACGAGGCCGCGGCATTGACCGCGTCACGGCAACTGGCGGAGAAAGTGTTGACCCGACTGTAGGTAGCGGTTTCGGAGCGGAGCAATCCCGGTCATCGGCGCGGACGCGCGTCGACCTGGGTGGCTATTCGATTCTGAAGCCAATGCGGAAACGGCGGCTGCGCGCCCGCGGCCAGGGCCGTTATCGCCGAAACCGCTCGATCGGGCTCGACCCGTGTGCATTGTGAGGCAAGCAACCAGTACACCGCCCACCAACGCCGGTCGATACCCTCCAGATCATCGGGTGCAGGGGGTTGCGCGTCGGACAGCCGGCATGAACCACGATCTGAGGCGTCAAGTGCCTGCGCCAAACATAACCAGCGGCGAACGGCCGGCTTCTGCTCCAGGGACGAACACTCCAGCACCGCGTTGGCCAGCAGGCGGTCGGGGTCAGGAACCTGCTGCTCAAGACGCAGCAGTCCGGCCAGCGGTGCGATCCAGTCCAGTCCGGCGCGATCGGTGACCTCGACGCCGAGCAGTTCGGCATGGCCGGACTCGGCAGCAGCGAGGGCACCGACAGTGTCACCGGACAGGTAGCGTGCGCGGGCCAGATACCCTTCAAGCCGGGCGATATCCGGGTTCGGTCGGACGCCGACCGCTGCTCGCTGCAACAGCAGCAGGCGTTCGAACTCGGCGGCCGCGGCTGCCGGCTCGCCGCTGAACATCAGCACGCCAGCGAGATTGCTGCGTGCGACCAAGGTACCGGGGTGATCGGTGCCGAACAGCTGGGTCTGAGCGGCCAGGGCGCTGCGCAAAGCACGTTCGGCATCGTCGAACCGGCCCGCATTCAGGTGCGTGACACCGAGCGTATTCTCGATGTTGGCCAGCGTGCGCAAACCATCTTCGCGATCGCGAAATCCGTCCGCGGCGCGCTCCAGCAAGACAACGGCTTCGGCTTGGTCGCCGGCGATTTCAGCGACGGTGCCGAGCACGAGCAGGGCGCGGTAGTAGTGATCCGATCGCGGCTGCTGGATACCGTCCGCTTCGATGCGCTCGATCACGCTGCGTGCGAGCGTGCTCGCCTCCTCGGTCTGACGGTTCGACATCAGCAAGTCGGCCAATCGGACCTGGATGCGCAGGTGCAGGTCCCGCGGACCGTGTACCGCGGCGATCGCTGCAGCTGCGCGGGCACGTTCGATGGCGACGCCGGTACGACCCTGCTCATAGCTGAGTTGGGCACGCTCGGACAACGTCTCGGCGTGCAGGGCCGGATCGCCGACAGCGCCGGCATCGTGCAAGGCCAGCGCGTCGTCGAGCGATGCCTGGGCATCGTCCAGGCGGGCGCGGTTGATCTGGCTGCGGCCGATCACCATCAGCAATTCGGCGAGCAGCTCCGGGCGATCGGCCAGTTTTTCGCGGACCTGGTCGGCGCCCCGGCGCAGCAACTCCGAAGCCGGCGGATCGGCGCCAGCGGTGACAGTCGGATCGGAAGCCTGCAGCACGTCAATCAGCAGATCGCGCACTGCCAGCGCGCGTTCGGCCTGGTTGCGAGCACGCTCTGCCTGCCATAGCGTGGCAGTGATGCCGCCACTCAGCAGCAGCAGCATTGCCACGCTGACGGCGACGCCGATCCGGTGCCGGGCCACGAACTTGCGCAGACGGTAGCCGCGCCCGGGGGCTGCGGCCCGCGTCGGCCGACCATCGAGCCAGCATTGCAGGTCGGCGGCCAGCGCCTCGACCGTGCCGTAGCGCTGCGCCGGATCCGCGGCCAGTGCCTTCAGCAAGACGCGGTCAAGGTCGGAGTGCAGGGCGCGCCGGTGACGACGGGCGTCTGCCGGCTGCTGCGCTGCCACCAGCGAGGGTCGGGTGATGGTATCGCCTTGAGACGACTGCCGCGGCGCGCGTCCGGCGAGCAGGCGGTAGAGCAGGGCACCCAGACCGTAGATGTCCATCGCCGTCGACGGCGACTGGCCCTGGAACTGTTCCGGCGCTGCATAGTCCGGCGTCAGCGCACGCCAGTGGGTTGCGGTCGCCTCGTCCGGCTGGTCGACCAGTCGGGCAATGCCGAAGTCAAGCAGGCGCACTTGGCCATTGCGGTCGACCAGTACGTTCGACGGCTTCAGGTCGCGGTGAATGATCAGGCTGCGGTGGGCGTTGTCGACGGCAGCGCAGACCTGGAGGAACAAGGTTGCGACCTGGCGCGTATCAGAATCGTGCGCGCGGCACCAATCGTCGATGCGCGGTCCCTCGATCAGAGGCATCACCAGCCAGGGCGTGCCATCGTCGGCGACACCGGCGTCGAGCAGGCCGACGATGTTCGGGTGATCAAGCCGGGCGAGAATGTCGGTTTCGCGGCGGAAGCGCTCCGCGCCGTCGCGGCCAAGCGTGCCACTGGTCAGCAGTTTCAACGCCGCCACCTGTTCGACCGCACCATCGGCGCGGTGAGCGCGGTAGACCACGGCCATCCCGCCGCGGCCCAGTTCCGACTCGATCTCCCAGGCGCCGAAGCGGCGGCCGAGCAGGGCGTGTGCCGGTGCGGTCACGGCCCAGCGCAGCGGGTCGCTGTCGTCATGGTCGAGCCAGTCATGATCCTGTTCGCTGCAGGCCAGCAGACTCGCCAGCCGTTCGCGAACGAGTTCGTCGACGACCAGGGTGCGCAGACGGAGCTTGCGCGCGGCCGGATCGAGGTCGAGCAGCTCGGCGAACAGCCGATCGGCGGTCCGCCATGCCGCTTGCTCGGTCGCGTCCACGGCTCAGGCGCTCAGGTCAGTTGCGCCAGCAGCAAGGCGCGCGCACGCTGCCAGTCGCGATTGACGGTGCGCAAGGAGCGACCGCTGTTTTCCGCCAGTTGTTCCAGGGTGAGGCCGGCAAAAAGTCGCATCTCGACCAGCTGGCGCAGATCGGTGTCGATCGTGTCCAGGCGGTCCAGCGCAGCATCGATGTCGAGCAATTCCGGTTCGGGTGCGACCACTTCCTCGGCACCGGACAGCGTCAGCGGAGCCAGCGGTCCACCGCGCTTGAGCGCACCGTGAGCGCGGGCATGGTCAACCAGGATCTGGCGCATGGCACGAGCCGCGCAGGCGAAGAAATGACGGCGGTCGCTGAGGTTGAGTCGGCGGGCGTCACTCAGTTTCAAGTAGGTTTCATGCACGAGCGAGGTGGCGTTGAGCGTGCTCTCACCCGCTTGCCCGGCCAGACGTGATGCGGCAAGTTTGCGCAGGCTGGGATAGACATTCGCGAACACGGCGTCCAATGCCTGACTGTCGCCAGTCCGTGCCGCGTGCAGCAGTTCGGTGATGTCCCCCATGAAACCGGTCCAGCGCCGATGGTGGTATCGACATGGTAGGACAAGTCGGCGCACTGCCGCAAAGCGACACCACGGTGTCGTCGACAGTCGGCCGTGTGTGCGCCGAACCGGTGTCATGTGTGGGGTCATAGGGTGGCAGTAATCCCCGCGAACCGGTCAATGGTCGAAGCGCGTGCCGAAGCCGCCGAAAAACAGGATGTCCCGGTTCTCGACCGCACCCAGATCATGATTTCCGTAGATGGCCGGGACGCCCGAAGCGTCGTAGTCGGAATCCTGCCCGTACAGGTCAGCAGGTGGTACCAAACCCAATTCGTCGCAATAGTCGATCGCCGGAGAGCCTCCACGTGGTGCGTAGCGGGCGTCGAGTTCCGGTTCCAAGACGGTGACGCCGCCCGGGAGGCCACTCGCGGAGTGCGCGATCAGGCAGGCATTGTGCAGCATGCTGGCGCCGTTCACGGCCGTCCAGATCGGCGTGCCGGGATCCCACAGAATGCTGCCCTGAGTGGTCAGGCGGCCACCGTTGATGAAGAACATCTCGTCGACGTCATTGCCCAATACCGTGTTGAAGACAAACCGGGTATCCACTCCGGGCGCGTTGGCCAGCAGTACACCGCTGCTGGCACCGGCCCGATTGCCGATGAAGATGCTTCGGTCGAACTGCAAAACGCTCTCGCCAAATGCCATCGCCACCGCGATCTGGCCATTGACATCGTCGTTGTCGAGAAACAGCGTACGCTGGAAGCGAAAGATTCCACCCGTGTATCCGGCCTCGTTCTCGATGTACCCGACGCCACCGCCCGGACTGCCGGGCGTGGTCTGGTTGAGCGCCTGGTTGTTGACGATGAGCGAACAGGGAAAGCGGGCGCCGGCCAACGGGCAGGCGTCATTGGCGGAATGGCCGATCAGCCACTGCACCTGGTTGCGCGAATAGAATGCACCACCCTTGCCGTGGGCTGTGTTGCCGGCGACCACAGTATTGCGAAGATCGACATACACGACCGGGCCGGTGCCGTTCGAAACGTAGATGGCGCCGCCATAGTTGGCCCGGTTGTCCGAAAGAAACGTCGTGAACTGATTGAACCCGGTCGGTGCGGTGATGTCGATGCGACCAAACAGACTGTAGATGGCGCCGCCGAAGCCTTCGCTTGGTGAGAAGGTTTCCTGACCAGCGACATTGGCCGACATGATGATCGGCGAATCGACGTCCGGTTCAGCGGGCGGATTCAAGTGCAGGGCCGTACCCTGCCCATTCAGAGCGACGCCGCCACCGTGACGACGGGCGTGGTTTTCACTGATCTCACCGTTGATCAGTCGGACCGCGCCGAAGGACCTTACGTAGACACCGCCACCGTTGCCCAACAAGGCGGAACCGGTGGCCGTATTATTGGTGATGCTGGAGCCGTTGGTCACGAAAAGCTCGGGACTTCCAGTCGAGCTGCCGTTCAGAGCGACACCGCCGCCATTGCCGGCGCTGTTGCCCTGGATGTGCGATTGCTGGTCCAGTATGAGAGTGGCGCGGTACCAGACCCGGGCGCCACCACCGCCATAGCCATCGCTCGCCGGCAGGTTGCCGCCGGTCAGGGTCAACCGACGCAGGTTGACATAACGCCGAGGGTTGATCGCTGCATTGGTGACATACAGAACCTCGGTATTGGCTGCGGTCTGACGCAGCACCGTGCGCGAGCCGAGGGCGGGGCTTCCGGCAGTACAGGTCGTATAGCCGCCTTCAAGGCTCAGGTCGCTGTCCGGGTCGAAGACGGTCACGGGTGCGGTGAGTAGCAGCTCACCGGCCGGCAGCTTGATCCGGTCGGGGCCACCGGGCGTCGTCTGGGCAGCATCGATCGCCGCCTGCAAGGTGGTATGGGTACAGCCGGCACCGCTACCAACGGAAAAGATGGCGGCGCCAGCGGGGGTTATGGATGCCAACGCGAGCAGGGTCGAAAGAACCATTGGCCAGCAACGGCCGGCCGCCATGACGCCAAGGGTTTGGTCTCGGGGCCGGGCATTCGGAGCAATCTCGGCGACGCGCTCGCGGTGCCGGCAGACCCAGGCTGGAGCGATCCGATCAAGTCGTCGTGACAGAAGATCGGCAGCACATGACATACGGTCAGCGACAGCAATGGTGTTCATCGTAGCTCTCCGGCAGGCAGGATTGGCCTCGTTGTTCTCCTATTCGGAAATGGGATCGAAACCGTGCCATGGCGCAGCGCAGCGCGGCCCGACTGGTTGCTGAAAGTCAGTCAGGCCCAGGCAACTTGAATCAAACGTTACGTCCTCCAGCAAGCTCAGGGCGGCTCAGTGGAGCTTGTCCGACGACCGAAGCCTGAAGACCTGGGTCATGCCGGATCTGGGTAGGCAACGCATCGACGGTGGGCGCCAGTACGCTGATGTACCCGATCCCGACGGTGGCGTGGTCAACGAGCGAATTGCAGGCGTTTGCCCTGGAGGGCTCCATTCCCGCAGCCAGCATGTACCTGTACGTGATGACGGGATGGGACTTGG
>CAZFUH010000045.1:0-16348 GCA_964522235.1 uncultured Rhodanobacteraceae bacterium | reverse complement strand
TGACCAGCCACAGGTCGTAGTCATCGTCCGGAGACTCGTGCGGTGGTTCGTACGGCAGCGCCCAGATCACCGCCTTGCCGTCGGCATGACCGTAGAACTTCCAGCCTTCGCCCTTGCTGACATACGGGTCGCTGTCCTCGTGGTAGCGCCACAGGGTCTCCTTGCCATCGACCACCGGCCAGCGCAGGCCGCGCTCGCGGTGATAGGTGTCGAAGTCGGCGAAGTCCTTGCCCTTGCCGCGACCGAAACGGGCATATTCCTCGAACAAGCCCTTTTGCACATAGAAGCCGAACGCCTCGGACTCATGATTGCCGTAGTCCTCGGGAATCTCACTGGCCGCGTAGGCATCGACCTGGCCATTGCCGAACAGGACCTCAAACAGGGTCTTGCCGCGATAATCCGGATTCGCGGCGAGCAGATCCTGCGGCCAGCATTCGTCGGTACTGAAGCGCTTGGAGAATTCCATCAGCTGCCAGAGATCCGAGCGCGCCTCGCCCGGCGCCTCGACCAGCTGCCGCCAGAATTGCGTCCGACGCTCGGCATTGCCGTACGCACCCTCCTTCTCGACCCACATTGCCGCCGGCAGGATCAGATCAGCGGCCTGGGCGGTAACGGTCGGATAGGCTTCGGAGACGACGATGAAGTTGTCCGGATTGCGGTAGCCGGGCAGACCTTCCTCGTTGATGTTCGCCGCCGCCTGCATGTTGTTGTTGACCTGCACCCAGTACGCGTTCAGACGCCCGTCGCGCAACGCCCGGTTCTGCTCGACAGCGTGGAAACCAGGACGCTCCTGGATGGTGCCGGCCGGCAACTTCCAGATTTCCTCGGCCTTTTTCCGGTGTTCGGGATTGGTCACGACCATGTCGGCCGGCAGCCGGTGCGAAAAGGTGCCGACCTCGCGCGCGGTACCGCAGGCCGAGGGCTGGCCGGTCAGCGAAAATGGGCTGTTGCCCGGCGTCGAGATCTTGCCGGTCAACAGGTGCAGGTTGTAGACCATGTTGTTGCACCAGACGCCGCGCGTGTGCTGGTTGAAGCCCATGGTCCAGAAGCTGGTGACCTTGATCTCGGGGTCGGCATACAGTTCGGCCAGGCGTTGCAGCCAGCCGCGCTCGACACCCGTCATGCTCACCGTATAGTCGAGCGTATAGGGACGCACGAACTCGGCAAAGGCATCGAAGTCGATCGCCGTACCGCCATTCGGGTCGCCGGCATTCTTTGCCGCCTGCTGCAAGGGATGCTCGGGACGCAGGCCATAGCCGATGTCGTCATTGCCGCGCATGAAGCGTGTATGGCGATCGACGAACTCGCGGTTGACCTTGCCGCTCTGGATGATGTGGTTGGCGATGTAGTTCAGAATCACCAGATCGGTCTGCGGCTTGAACACGATCGGGATATCGGCCAGATCGAAACTGCGATGCTCGAACGTCGACATCACCGCGACCTGGACATGCGGATGCGAAAGCCGGCGATCGGCGACACGGGTCCACAGGATCGGGTGCATCTCGGCCATGTTCGAGCCCCAGAGCACGAAGGCATCGGCGTGTTCGATGTCGTCATAGACGCCCATCGGCTCGTCCATGCCGAAACTGCGCATGAAGCCCATCACCGCCGAGGCCATGCAGTGGCGGGCGTTCGGATCGATGTTGTTGCTGCGAAAGCCGCCCTTGAACAACTTGTTGGCGGCATAGCCCTCCCAGATCGTCCATTGCCCGGAGCCGAACATGCCGACCGCTTCCGGTCCCTTGTCCTTGAGCACGCGCTTGAACTGCGCGGCCATGACATCGAAGGCCTCGTCCCAGGACACCGGTTCGAACTCGCCGTTCTTGTCGTAGGCGCCATTGCGCTTGCGCAGCAGCGGCCGGGTCATACGATCGCGGCCGTACATGATCTTGGAAAGAAAATAGCCTTTGACGCAGTTCAGACCACGATTGACCTCGTTGTGAATGTCGCCATGAGTGGCGACCACGCGGCCGTCCTTGACCGCAACGTTGATGCCACAGCCGGTGCCGCAGAAGCGGCACGGTGCCTTTGACCACTTCATCTCGGTGGTCGACCGCTCCAGCACCACATTCTGCGCCGAGGCCGGCAGCGGAATCCCGGCCGCCGCGGCGGCGCTGACAACGGCCGACTGGCGGATGAAGTCACGACGGCTGGTCATCAGGGAGTTCCTCGTACAGGCGATGCCGGGATTCGGCGTGATGGTGGACCAGGCAGACACTGAGCACGCCGTCGACGCGAGTCAAGGCCTCGATCCGGTCGAGCAGGCCGCGCTCGTCCTCGTCTTCGCACAAGACCACGCTGCGGCCGCCTTCACGCAGCGCCAGCTCGGTTCCGGCCAGCGAAGCCAGGGCGGCATCGACGCGTGCCGCAGCCTCGGGTCGGTGATGAACGACAAAGCTGGCGATATGCAGCATCGTGCTCACACCGGCGCCTCGTGGCGAGGTCGTAGCGTGATCGTGTCGGCCGGGCAGACGGCGATGCAGGCGGCACAGCCGGTGCATCGCCCGGAATCCAGCCGCGGAACTGCAATGCCGGGCGAGCCGACGGTCGCGGCCACGAGCGGAAAGCTCAGCGCACGTTCGGGGCAGGCATCGCGGCAACTCTGGCAGACGACGCCGGCATGGCCCAGGCAGGCGGAACCGATTTCGGCGCGCCAGACCGAACGCAGTCCGCGTTCCAGATCCAGGGCGCCGGTCGTGCAGGCACCGACACAGTCGGCGCAGAAGGTGCACTCGCCAGCTCCGATATCGATCTCGGGAAAGCCGCCGTCGCCGACCCGCAGCACCGCTTCCGGACAGACACGCAAACAATCGCCACAGCGGCTGCAGGCTTCGGTGAAGGCAGCCTCTTCCAAGGCCCACGGCGGGCGATGCGGAATCACCGCACGCGCCTGTCCGCGCAGCAGGGCGCGGCGAGACCGGCTTTGCGGTGCTGCCGCGGTCATCGCGCTAGATTCCCGGCGGTCCCATCAGGATCTGCCAGATCCAGACCGCAAAACCGTATCCGGCGACGAGCATGACCGCAAGCATCGGAAACAGTACGACAGTCAGAAACAGGAATACGCGCAATTCGCGGCCACGGGCACCGGCTTCTTCGGTCAATGGGGTCATTCTTCACCTCCGCTCCCGGCAAACCGCCGATCGCAAGCAATCGTCAGTCGCAATACTGAAAGAAAAGCACGTTTCCGCTGCGGCTTCAAGGCACGAAGCCGGAAACGTGACCGAACGCACGCGGCGCACACGAAGGTTGCCCAGGAGTTTCAGTACGGCAGCAGCGCTTAAAGCGACGATTGCCCGCAGATCTCGATCGAAACCCAGCGACCTTGCCCGCGCATTCCCTACTGTGGCGCCCGCTCCGCTCGCCGTAGCGCAGCGCGTCCAGTCCCTTCCGCTGCCAGTGCGCGGATCTCCGGGTGTTCCGGTCCGAGCAGGCGGCTGAGCAGCGCAATCGCTTCTTCGCGCAGTTGCTGCGCCTCGTCGTTGCGACCCTGGAGGAACAAGATCTCGGACAACTGCAAGGTTGCGCGGCCATATCGGCTGTGGCCGGACAGGTTCAGCCGCTCCAGGGCACTCAGCCCGGCACGGGCATGGACCTCAGCCTCAGCCACTCGTCCCAGCCGAGCAACGGCAAGACCATAGGCAACACGTGCGCTCGCGGTGACCGGCTCGTCGACCGTATCCGAAGCCGAGTCCAGGACGACACGCAGCCGGTCTGCCGCCGCCTCGTTGCGTCCGCTTTCGAGCATCGTCAATGCCCAGCGCAATTCGGTCAGACGGCGCTCGGCGACCTGCTGAGCGGCCTCGATCGCCAGCGCTCGCTCGAACAATTCGTCAGCTCTATGGTAGTCACCGACGCGGGCTGACAACCATGCCTGGTGGCCGAGGACGTTGGCTACCATGAAGTGCTCCGGTCCCAGCACCCGCTCGGCCAGCTCCTGCACCTGCTGCAATTCGACCTCCGCCTCGGTGTAGCGTCCGGCGCCCAGCAATGCCACGCCAAGGCCGGCGCGGAGCCAGACGTGGCGGGGGCCAGGACTCTCGACCCCACTGTCAAGGATCGCAAGTGCCTCACGATAGGCGCGTTCGGCTTCGGGGAAGCGATCCAGTTGCAGATACACCCGGCCCAGATTGTTCCAGTCACCGGCAACGTCCGGGTGCGATGCGCCGAGCGCTGCGGCCCGGTCACGGCGAACCGCCTCGCCAATCTCCAAGGCCTGATCGTAGCGTCCCCGCTGCGACGCAACACCAAACTCGGACGAACCCAGATGCAGACGATGCAAGCGCACCTCCGCCGCCCGCTCGTCCGGCCAGCGGTTCAATATCCGTTTCGCCTGCGCGATCGCGTCGGCGGCCGCGTCCAGTTCACCACGGAACAGCTCGACTATGACCAGGGCACTGAGCACGCGTACCAGTTCGCTCGAGTCCGGGGCCAGGTCGCGCAGTTGGTCCACACTACGTAGCAACAACGGCTGCGCCTGCGACAGCGCGCCCAGATCCGACAGCGCAACACCGAACTGAGCCCTGATTTCCGCCTGTGAAGCTGGCGCATCGGACAACTCGGACTCCAGACGTGGGATCGCAGCCACGATCATCTCGCGCACGCTCAGCTCGGCCCCTTCGGGACGTTCGAACAGACGAAAATCGTCAAACATGGAGACAATGAAATCCTTGGTCTGAACTGCGCTCAATGCATGCTCTGCGGCCAGCCTGCCCTGCCAAAGCGCAACACCAAGCGCCAGACTCAACCCGGACACGACCATGGTCACGAAGGCCAGACGGCGGCGGCGGCGCGGCGCCTGCGCGATTCGCTGCAGCTCTTCGACCACCGCAGTCGCATCCGGACGCAATCCGGCATCTGCGGCCAGCAGCCGGGCGAGCAGGTGGCGCAGTGCCCGCGGTGTCGCAGGCATTGCCAGTGCCGCCGCGCGCGCGCAGTCGGCAACATGCGCCTGTTCCAGCTCCGATACCGACACCGCGGTGACCGGCAGCCGGCCGGTACACAAATGAAACAGTACGACACCGAGACCGTACAAGTCCGCGGCCGGACCCACCGGCTCGCCGAGCAGTTGTTCCGGTGCCATGCTCAACGGCGAGCCGAACAGCCCATGGCGACCGGCTTCGGCACGACTGCCGGCCGAACCGAAATCCATCAGGATGATTCGACCGTCACCGTCCTCGCGCATGACGTTCGAAGACTTGACGTCACCGTGCACCAAGCCCGCGGCATGCACGGCCGCCAGCGCCGAGGCCAGGGCTTTCCCCGCGGCCAGCACCTCAGCGAGCGGACGCGCTCCCTCGTCGTCGACCCAGGCCCGTAGCGATCGGCCGATGATCAGGTCCGCCCACAGACCGGCATGGCCGTCGTGGATCGCGGCACCATGCACAGCCAGGACGTTCGCATGCCGGACCTGGGCCAGGCGCCGAGCTTCGGCAAGGAACGCGCGCCCTTGCAGCAGCTCGCCATCGACCAGTTTCAGCGCGACTTCGCGTTCGAGCACGGTGTCGAAAGCGCGGTAGACTTCGCCGGAGCTGCCTTCACCGACGCGCGCCAGCACGCGCAGATGGCCCCAGCGAAAACCACTTGTGGCATGGTCTGGTTGCGGCGGGCCAGGCAGCGGATGGGCCGCATTCAGCGCGGCACAGAGCACAGCCATTCGACGCATCCGTGCCAGTGCCGGCGACTCCTCGCCAAGCGCGCGCTCCAGCGCCTGCCAGTCCAGCGTCTCGCCGTCGACCAGATGGTCGATCCAGTCGTAGCCGTCACCGACTGCCATGGCTTTACTCCCTGCAGGATGGCTCTGACCGTGTCAACCGCCGCTTCGGCGATAACCGCACGCCTTTGCAGTTCGCCCGGTGACCCGCTGTGGCAAGCCAGTTGCCGCAGCGCAGGCGGACGTGCCCGGCAAGCGTGCGCTTTCGGTCTCGGCGTCGGTTGAAGAGCCGACACCAGCCGGTGCCGCTTTCAGGATTCCACGCCATGCTCGATATACTTCGCCCGCTGCACGTGCTTGCCTTCTGCTCGACTATTCTGCTCGTCGACTCCGCCGTCGCCGATCATACGACACCGGAAGGCCTGAATCCGACGGAATGGAGAGCGGTCCAACAGCAGATCGCTGACCAGGTCGACAGCGACAGCGTAGCTGCGGGCGATATCGTGATCCGAGGCAGCGGCACCGATCTCGATTTGGTACGTTCGGCGACGCTGAGCGGCGACTACAGCAATCTACCCGCGCAGACCGCCGCCAACGGCCCCGAGTTCGGCTACAGCGTCACACTCGACGGTAACTGGCTTGCGGTCGGCGCTCCCGGCACCATCTTCGATCATTCCACCTATGGCCCGCAGGCCTTCGGGGCGGTGTTCGTGTTTCGTCGGCTCGGCCATCAGGACTGGCAACTGTTCTCTCGCCACTTGTGGCCCAGCAACGGCGCCCAAGTTCGCTGCGGCCACAGCGTTGCGCTGCGGCTGCCGAATCTGGTGTTCGGCTGTCCCGGTGCCGGGCAGTCGGCAAACCCGGACGGCGAACACGGCCGGATCATCTATCTGCGGCTGGAGTCCGACAACACCTGGTCGAATCTTGCTTCGCCGGTGGTCAATGGTGCCGGGTCGCGCTGCGGAACGTCCATCGGTCTAAGCCCAACCAGCGCCAACGGCGTCGCCGTGATGGCCTATGGCTGCCCCGGCTGGAACAGCGCGCAGGGTCGGGTCGTCGTTCGCGCCTATGACACCGCCACCGGCACCTGGGGTCCCTCGCAGGCGCTGGTCAACCCCAGCGATCCGGCGAACGGCGATCGTTTTGGCGAGAGCCTGGCCTTGTATCGCACAATGGCCGGGCAGATCGTGGTACAGCGACTGGCGGTCGGCGCACCGTACAAGACCCATGGCCCAGCCTTGGCTGCGGGTTCCGTATACGTGTTCAATGGGTCCAGCCTGAATCCCGGCGCCATCCTCACCGGACCGGCGCCGCAGAACTTCGCGTTGACATACTTTGGCTCGGCGCTGGCCATGAACAACACTCAGCTCATCGTCGGCGCTCGCGGCGGCTTCACCACCGAATGCAGCAACGCCCCGCGCTGCGGAACGGTCGCTCGCTACCTGCGCTCCGGCACTGACTGGCTATTGCAGGAAGGCGGCGGCGCGGTCAACGCAGGCGGCAACCCGCCCGGCGAGCAAGCCGGCATGGACTTTGGCGCCACGGTAGCGATCGGACCGAACAACTGGGTCGCGATCGCAGCGCCGCGTGCCGACAGCTGGACCCAGTTCGACGGCGTCGCAAGCGATGTCGGCGCGGTCGAGCTGCGCCGCGCCAACGACGGTGGTTGGGGTGTCAGCTGGAACGATACCCGCGGCGAATTCCGTCCCGGTGCCATCGGCGCCCTTGTACATGATCAAGGCCGCTTCGGCACTGGCCTGGACCTCGACGGTGACCGCCTCGCCATTGGCTATCCGCGTTCGGGTACTGCCGTTCCCGGCGGCGGCCGCCGTGGCCAGGTCTGGATCTACGAGCCCGACACCTTGTTCGCCAACGGCTTCGAATGATCGCGCGCGCGTGCGGTATTCGTCGCTTGCCCGGTTGCTGACAACGAGTCGGCAAGAAACGGGCGAGTCATGTCCTGTATCAGCTAGTGTAGTGCGCCGGTCGTCGCCGCTGGTCGACGCCGGCATCCACCTGCCATCTCAGCCACTGCTGCCGCGGTGGTAGCTGTGGTTCCGATGCCGATTCGCGCGCAGGTACCCCCGGCTCAGCCGGGGGTGGTTTTGGGGCCGGCAAGAGCAGGACTGGCCAGCACCTGAGCCAGCGCCGTATGCAACTCGGGAGTCGCAGCGGTCAGAACGCTGGTCGTTGTGGCCGAGACCGGGGCGCCATCCAGCGTCGTAAAACAGCCCCCTGCTTCCTCGACGATCAGACACAGGGCTGCGATGTCCAGCACATGCACATCGGACTCGATCACGGCGTCGATGCCACCACTGGCGAGCAGATGGTAATGCAGGTAATCGCCATAGCCGCGCAGGCGCCAGGCGCGACGAGTCAGCGCGGCCAACGCAGCCCAGCCGCTGGCGTCGCCGGCCAGGGTCTTGAGATTGCCGGTCGAGATCGCCGCTTGCTCGATGACCGTCGTCGCCCGGCAATGCAGCGTGCGCGGCTGGCCATCGCGATCGGCGATGAAGGCGCCGCCACCACGCGTGGCCCAGGCGCATTCGCCGGTCACCGGCACATGGGACACGCCGAGCATCGGAACGCCATCGTGCCAAAGAGCGATCTGTGTCGAGAACACGGCACTGCCACGGACGAAGCTCTTGGTGCCGTCGAGCGGATCGACCAGCCATTGCCAGCCATCCGTCGCTGCGTCGCCGCCGTATTCCTCGCCCCAGATGCGGTGCTCGGGAAACGCCGCCCCGATATGCTCGCGAATCACACGCTCGGCGGCCCGGTCCGCCTCAGTGACCGGCGATGCATCCGACTTGCTTTCGACGGCAAGGCCGGCGTTGCGGAAGTACGGCACGATCACCGCCGCCGCGGCGGCCGCCGCCGTTCGCGCGACCACCAATGCCTGCGCCGGCAAGGAAACGCCGGTCACCGACCCGGAGCCGGATCAGCCTGGCGTTGCAACTCGCCTTCGACGATCAGCAGCGAGCCGCCGTCGGGCATGGATTGGCCGACGTACTGGAGCATTTGCGTGATCGAATCGCCCATATTGCGACTGCGCAGAATCGCCTCGGCACGATAGCGGGTGCCGATCAGTTCGAACTGACCGTCGACCATCAATGTTCCGCCCTGGTCCTGCACCTCGCCGATGACATGGCCCGGACTCCGGGTCGCGAAATGGCCATGAATCGGTCCGAACCGGGTCTGCGCCTGACCGGTCGAACCGGCATCGATCCAACGCGCCGTACCGCGCGCCTCTTCGATGATCAATCCGCGCAACCGGACGTGAAACAGATCGACCTCGACCGTACCAACAAAATTCAGCGCCGGGATGTCCAGCACCGGCTGTAGCAGCATTGCCGGCAGACGCATCTTCATGCCGCGGATCAGCAGGCTGCCGTCGGCGAGCCGGGTGGTTTCACCTTCGGCATCCCAGGCTGGTCCGTCCAAGCGCCACTGCGCGCCAACATCGCGGCGAAACAGGGCGCGCCAGTCCACACTCCAACCGAAACTGCCGATCGGAAAGCCGTTGATGAGAACTTCGCCGGCGCGACCTTGCCGAACGGTGCCGGTCACGTTCTGCGCGACCAGGGACGAACCGAGCAAGCGATCGCCGACCAGACGATAGGCCAGCGATGCCGGGAAATACCATGCAGCAATGACCGCCAGCACAGCGAGCACGATCAGCAGCAGGAGCAGGCGGAATAGCAATCGCATCACGGATCCTCAATCAACAGCTGCAAATCGACCTGACCGGCGTACTCGGTTCGGGTCGCCGACAGCTCGGCAACCCGGACCCCTTGTTCGCTCGCCAATCGCTCCAGCCACTGCGCGATCGGATCAAACGGGACCGCTTCCAGGCGCAGACGGACACGACCCTCGCCGGCCGGTTCGATCCGACGCAACGATCCCGCCAGGCCGATCTCGCGGATACCGGCATCGGCAAGCGCCAACAGCGAGCGGCCGGCCCGATTGCGACCGGCGTCCTCACCGGCAGGTTGCCGGCCACGCAATTCGTCGGCGCTGGCGCGCATCAGTGCCAGATCGGCGGCCAGGCGCTGATTGCCTTCGGACAACGCCACGCGATGGTCCACCAGCGGCTTCCAGACCAATGCCCAGAGCAGCATGAGCACGGTCAGTGCAGCCCCGAGCGCAAGCACTCGACGCTCGCGCGTCTGTCTGCCCTGCCACCACGCACGCAGCGCACTCATGCACCGGCCCCGCGCAGACGCAGGCGGCCGCGAACGCCACGATCCTGTGGATTGACGCCGGTGACCTCAACCGCCAGTCCGCTGACCGACAACGCCTCGCGCAGCCCGTCCAGGCTCGCGACATCGCCGGTCTCGATCTCGATTTCCAGGATTCCAAGCCGGTAGTCGACCGCTTCCAGCCGGTAGCGCGAACCCTGGGTGATCAAGGGCGCCGCGGCATTGAGCAGCTCGAAGGCGCCGCCGGCACTGCCGCCGCGACGCTGCCGAGCCAGTTCGGATGCAAACTGCGCCGCCGGATCGGCGGTCATGCGATGCTCGGGCAGCGCCTGTCGAAACACCGTTTCGATTTCGGCTCGCAAGGCGTTGCGACGGCTTTGTTCGGTCCAGGCGCCGACACCGGCTTCGACTACGGCCAGAAGCACGGCCAGCCCAGCCAGTGCCGCCGCCCAGCGCAGTTGCCGTTGACGACTCGCGGTCTGCCGACGCGGCGCGAATTCGGCCTGCAACAAATTCGGCGCCGAGCATTCGGCGACACGGCTGGCGGCGTAGCGCAGCCAGGCTCGGTGCTCCAGCGCCGACGACGCCTCCGGCGTGTCGTTGAAACGACCATCAGCGCCGAGCCAGCGCAACGGTAGCGCCGGCAGCCGCGCTCGCCATTGCGGCCAGTCCGCGGCCGGCACTGCGGTAGTCAGATCATCGCAGGACAGCAACAGGCGCGGACCGAGCTGCGCCAGGTGGATGGCATCGGCACTGCATGGCAGCAGCTGGGCATCGGCAATCATCGTATCGGGCATGACGCTGGAGGCGTGGGCATCCAGCCATGACTGCAGGGTGCGCCGAGACACGACCGCCACCTCGACGTGATCATTGACACGCGTGCCGAGGGCGAAGTGCAAGGCCTCGACCGGCTCGGCCAGACGCTCTTCGAGCGCAAACGGTACCGCCTGGCGGAATTCGGCAGCACGCCGCGCCGGTATCCGAACCCGATGCCGGGTCACCGCCTCGGCGGGTACGATCGCGACGGTCCGGGTCTGTGCCGGCACGACGTCGCCACGACGCCACGGCTGGCCGCTGCGCTCGTGCGCCAGCCAGCCGCCGGAATCGGTGCCATCGAGGATCAGGGTCGTCGCCATGGCCGCCAAGGATACAGACCGCAGCCAGCGAGCGGGAGTCGGATCGATCCGTCGTCCTGGTCACGGTCATTGCTCGCGCAATCGGGCCGCGAGACCGGAGACGCGTCGCCCGAGTCGATGGACCGCGGCGGCGAGCACATCCGGCGGCGCCCACAACTCGACCGAACTGCGGGCTCGGGTGATCGCGGTGTACAGCCATTGCCGCGACAACACCGGCAGATCGCGAGCGGGTAGACACAGCAGGACTTGTTCGTATTCCGAGCCCTGGGCGCGATGCACGGTCATCGCCAGCGCCGGCTGCCACGGCCCAATCTCATGGACGGCGTAATGGCGCAGCCCAGGCCCGTCACCGGCGCCGGTTTCGTCTCCGGCCAGCCACGCGCGCAGGCTGCCATCGCCGCCGCCGGCAAACACGCCGGTGTCGCCGTTGTACAAGCCGCGCAACGGATCGTTGCGATCGATCAGAAACGGCAGACCGGACTGCGGCTGCAGCGAACCGCCCAAACCGAGCGCCTCGGCCAGGCGCCGGTTCGCCTGCGCGACCTCACCTCGGGTCGCGCACAGCAGACGCGCGCGCGCATGCGCGGTGAGCAGTGTTGCCGGGTCGGCGCTCGCGTACAGACCGGAATACAGCGTGCCACTTTGCTCGCGCAGCGCGGCAGCGAGCGCCGCCAGCCCATGCGGGCGATAGCGAAGATCCGCAGTGGACTCGGCAAGCAGCGCCTGCACCGCCTCGGCATCGCCGGCAAGCACCGCCGCAGCCAGCAGGGCGATGCCGCTGCGCTCAGCGAAACGGTAGCCGCGTTGCAGGCGAATTACGCAGGCACCGACCTCGCTGTCCTGCGGCAACCGGGCCAGCTCAGCCAGCACGGCGCCGGATTCGACTGCCTCCAGCTGATCGGGATCGCCCAGGACCACCAGGCGCGTGTCCGGACCGACCGCGGCGACCAGCCGCGTGAACAGCGCCAAGTCGACCATCGACGCCTCGTCGAGCACGATCAGATCGTGCGGCAACGGCCGATTGCCGCCGTAGCGGTAGCGGCTGCCGCTACGATCACTGCCAAGCAAGCGATGCAGGGTCTGCGCGCGAACCTGATCCAGCACCTCCAGTCCGGGTACTCGAGCACAGGCCGCCCGCATCGCCTCGCCGACGCGCGCGGCGGCCTTGCCGGTCGGCGCGGCGACGGCAATACGCAGTGGCGCCGCGGCCAGTTGCTGATGCAGGGCCAGCAGACGAGCCACCGTGGTCGTCTTGCCGGTACCCGGGCCGCCAAGAATCACCGTCAAACGCGCCGACAACGAACGCAGGCAGGCCTGAGCCTGGCGATCGTGAGCGAGATCGGCGCTGTCCGGAAACAGCGCCGCCAGCCGGCGCTGGAGCTCGGTGCCAGCGGCCGCAGGCGCGTGCGCTTGCGCCAGTTCGCGCAATTGCGCGGCAAGAGCGACCTCATCGCGATGCAGGCGCCGCAGGTAGAGCAGATTGCCGTCGAGTACAAACGGACGTTCATCACTACCGGTGCCGACGGCAACCGCCGGACAATCGGCCAGGTCATCCTGCCAGTGCCGGCAGTCGTCACCCTCGAGCGCGTACTCGGGCGCCTCGGCGTCGACCAGGGCCAACGGATCAAAGGCACTGTGCCCCTCACCGACGGCACGATTGGCGGCAGCAAGCAGGCGCAACTGCGGCTCGGGAATCTGCGGCCAGCGCCGGCGCAGGTGCGCGGCGACCGCAGCATCGAGCGGACGCCAGGCACGCAACGGCTCGTGCAGCCAACTCATGCCGAGGCTCCACAAAATACAGTTTCCAGCGCGTCGATCAGCGAACGCGGCGGCCGGTCCAGGTGCTGTCCGCCACCGCTCGCCAGCCCGCGCACGAACAGATACACGGCGCCGCCGATGTCGCGCTCGTAGTCGTAGTTTGAGCCCAGCCGGCTGCGCAGCAGCCGTTGCAACGCAACCAGATAGATCAGGTATTGCAGATCGTAGTCATGGTCGTAGATCGCAGCGGCCAACGCCCCAGCCTCATAGTCGGTGGTCTCGGTTCCAAGGTCGTTGGTCTTGTAGTCGAGCACGTAGTAGCGGCCTTCGGCGTGGTAAAGCAGATCGATGAAACCGCGCAAATAGCCACGTGCGGCGGCCAGCGTCGCCGGCCAGCGTTCCGGTGGCCGGAGGTAGCGCGGCTCGCGCGCCAGCACCGCGCCCAGACTGGCGGCGTCGAAATAGCGCAATGGCAGGAAGAATTCCAGCTCGATCGCGCGCGCCGCCGCCGGCAATGCGGCAATCGTCGTGGCACCAGGCAACGGTGCCGATACGGTGTCGCGCCACAGGCGCTCCAGGAATGCCCGTTCGCGCTCGCCGCCATAGCCATGATCGGCGGCAATCTGCGCCAGCAGGCCGGGCTCGGGCGCAACCGGGTTCATCCGTTCCATCAAGGCGTGGAAGCAACTGCCGAACGCGGCGCCGCGCGGACGCCATTCCACCTCCGGCAACGCCTCGGTCAGCATCGAGGCTCGAGGCGATTGTTGTTCGTGATCCTGCGGCAAGTCGACCAGACCACGGGTGAGCCGGCTGTAGCTGAGCAGACGGAACGAGTCCGGTACCGGTCGCGACAAGCGCAGCGCACCAGGGATTGCCCCGGCACTGGCAGCGACCGGCATCGGCGACCAGCGCGCGTCGCCGGACGCCGGCAGCTCGACACGAATCGCATCCGGCTCGCTCGATGCCAGCGCCTGAGCCACCGTCTCCAGCTCGCCCGCGGAACCACGATCGAGTTCAGGCAACAGCCGGGCCAAGGCGGAATCGTCCCAGCCGCTGCCGACCAGCACCGGCAGATACAGGCGGTGCCGGGCCCGGGTCAATGCGACATAGGCCACGCGCACCGCCTCAGCCAGCTCCTCGCCACGGCCGCGGGCATGGTTGCTTTCATAGTCGGGACCGCCAAGGTCGAAGCGCAACCGTCCGTCGTCGTCATGAAACCGTACCGGCCTGCACGCACCCGGCTCACCCGGTTTCTCGGCGCGAGACTGGTGCCACAGGAACGGCGCGAACACCACCCCGAACTCCAGACCCTTGCTGCTGTGCATGGTCAACACCTGCACCGCATCCAATGCCGCTACCGGCCGCGCGACCTTGTCGTCGCGACCCTGTCCGGCCTGCCAACGCCGATAGCGCAGGTAGACCTCGTTCAAGCCGATGCCGGGACCGGACCAGGACACCAGCTGATCGACCAGACGCAGCCAGGCGTCGATGCGCGCCTCCGCGCCCGGCTGGCGGCGTGCAGCCGCGGCGCCGGTGCGCACGGCGAGCAGCAGCGCGCGGCCGAGTTCACCGGCCTCGACCAGACGCAATTGCTCGGCGTGGCCGGCGAGCTGCTCGCGATTGAGCGGACTTTCCTCGCTATCGCCATCGAGGCGGGCCAGATCCAGCCCGTACAGGCCGGACAGGGCCAATGCGCGCAAGCGGCCGACGTCGCCGGGAACCAACCACGCAGCGAGCAGGCGGCGAATGTCCTCGGCAGCGGCGCTCTCGGTGTCATGGTCGGCGGCCAGACTGACCGGAACGCCGCGCCGACGCAGTTCGGCTGCGACCGCATCGCACTGTTGGTTCTTCTGGCACAACACGGCGATATCGCCAGGCCGCAGCGGTTCGGCAGCGCCGACGCGATGCCGGCGCGGACCGGCAGCCGGATCGAGCAGGGTGACGATGGCCTCGCCGACATGCGCCAATACGGTCCGCTCGGCCAAGCCTTTGTTGCTCCAGACCCCGTTCTTTTCCCCCGGCAGCGGCCATAGCCACAGGCCCGCGGCCGGCCGGCCATCCGCCTCACGCAGCTCGCCATGGCGGCCGCTGTCGTAGGCACAGGCGACCGGATGATAGGCAATGAACGCTTCGCGAAACGGTTGCGCTACGCGTTCGCGACCGAACAACCGATTGATCGCGGCAACGACCGCCGGCTCGCTGCGATGACAGTCGCTGAGGCGGTGTTCGCCATCGGCTTGCTGCGCGGCCCGGCGATAGGCATGGACGTCACCGCCACGGAATCGGTAGATCGCCTGCTTGGGGTCGCCGACCAGGATCAGGCGGCCGGCGAACAATCCGTGGAAGATCGCGTACTGGTCGGCATCGGTGTCCTGAAACTCGTCAATCAAGGCCAGGCGCCAGCGCGCCAGCGCCAGTTCGCGCAGCCGCAAGCCGGCCGGACCGGCTATCAATGCGGCCAGTTGTCCGACCAGATCATCAAAGCGTGCCCGACCCTGCTCCAGCGCCGCTTGCGCGAGGCGTTCGCGAACCTGCCGGTGCAATCGATGCAACAACCCGACCTGGGTGTGCATGCGCCAGGCACGGTCGGCTTCAGCAAGTGACTGCAGGGCGTCGGCTAGCGGGTGTTCCGGCAACGGTACGCCCTTGGTCGTCGAACGCTTGTTCTGCAATCGCGCCAGACCGCCGCGGGTCAGCTTCGGCAACTGGCCGGAAAACGGTCGAGAACCCGGTGCCGACTGAAAATAGTCGATCAGTTCCCTCCCTGATTCAGCCAACGCTGAATCCGGCAATCCCGTGCTCTGGTTGGCGGAAATGTCATAGATCTTGCGCTGCGCGATCAAACCCGCCAGCTGGTCGAAATCTTCGGCCTGACTCTGTGCATGCCACCAAGCGGCCAGATAGCGCTGCCAAGCAGCTTCGATCTCGCTGTCCACGCTCACCGGCGGCAGCAGCGCGTCCGGCGCCAGCGCCACCAGCGGCTTCATTGTCGCCACCAGCTCGGCCGGGGCGGCAAACCGACCGGCCATCAAGGCCGCCCCTACGCCCTCGTCGATCGACTGCAATTGCCGCCAGGCATCGGCGCAGACCAGGGCCAGCAGGTCGTCGCCGGCGTCGACCTCATTGCCGATGCCCGGCACGCCGAGCTGCGGTCCGAACTCGGTCAGCAGGCGCTGACAAAAGCCGTGCAAGGTGCTCAGCCACAGCTCGTCGATACCAAGCTCGGCGGCACGCAACCGACGCGCCAGCTGCGACCGGGTCTCGTCGTTGCCAGGCGCGCTCTGCGCCTGCTCGATCAGCACGTCGATCGCGGCAGCCAGATGTTCCGGGATCATCGCACCGGGGTCGGCGGCTCGCCGGGCGGCCGCGGCAAGCGCGGCGCGGATGCGTTCGCGCAATTCGCCCGCGGCGGCGCGGGTAAAGGTCACCGCAACCAGGTCGCGCGGTCGGCAGCGCTCGACGACGATGGCCCGCAGCAGCAGCAGGACCAGGGTGTAGGTCTTGCCGGTGCCGGCGCTGGCCTCGATCAGCCGCGTGCCCGACAACGGCATGGTCAATGCCAGCGGCAATAATCCGCTCATGGCGGTACCGGCACTGCGGCC
>CAZFUH010000044.1:0-16373 GCA_964522235.1 uncultured Rhodanobacteraceae bacterium | reverse complement strand
GGCTACGCCTTCGCCGCCTTCCAGTCCGCGCGCCGCGTCCCAGCGGCGTCTCGACCGTCTCGCGACGAACGTTCACGAATAATGCGGGCTAGTGGATACTGCAGCCGGGTCGGTCGGCCGCGCATTCGAAGTCGCCGCGCAGCAGGACATCCTCGAAATCGTTGGCGAACATGTGCTCGCCGTAGACGACGGTGCCGAACGCGCGGTAGGTCGGCCGCAACTCCGAAATCGGCGACCACTGAGGCTCCGGTGGCACATTGCTATAGCCCTCGAACACCGGCCGCAGCTGGCCGCCCCCGACCTCGGCGTCATTGCACAGGAAGAACTGCCGATTGACGAACGGCTGCCATTCGGCGCCGACATAGATCATGCCAGCGAAGTTGGCGACTTCGGCCGGCAGCTCGACCGGATACATGGCGACGCCATCGACCTGAAACTCCGGTACGTTCTCGGCGCGACTGGGCACGCGAGCCATCTCGCTACCTGGATAGTCCGGTTCGCCTTTCGGCCCCTTGCCGTCGGGACGATAGAACACGACATCGAAATCGACGTCCGGACCGTTGTTGAATGGCCCGCGGGTCCAGCACAGGCAGACCCGTCGTGGCGCGAAACCGGCCGGAATCGGCAGCGCCATGACATAGGCGCCGCGTTCGACGGCATTCGCATAGCCGACCGCGCCTTCAAAGCTGCCGTCATCGTTGCGCAGGCCGCCGGTACAGGTGTCGGGATTGATGATCGGAGCACCGCGACCGGTCGCCGCGGACAGGAACTGGAACGGTTCGGCCTGCGCGAACACCTCGTTGTCGGCCACAATGGCCAGGGCCAGGGCCGCGGCAGCGACGCGAGGAGCGTAGCGAAGGTGGATGGGGCGGGGCATCTGGGTTCTCCCGGTCGCTGTGCCCGCTGCCGAAGCCGGACCAGACGGCAGGGTAGTGGAGTGGCGACGCACAGGCCAGTCGATTGCGAGCCCACCCCGCTCAGGAGTCGAGGGCGGCGGCGTGGTGCTGCATATGGTCGGCGATGAAGCTCTGAATGAACCAATAGCTGTGATCGTAGCCGGACTGCATGCGCAGGCTGAGCGCTTGACCGGTCTGGTCGCACATGGCCTGAAATCGTTCCGGCTGCAACTGTTCGGCCAGGAACGGATCCTGATCGCCCTGATCGATCAGGATCGTGCCGGGAAAGCGCCGACCCGCGCGCACCAGTTCGGTGGCGTCATAGTCGGCCCAAGACGAGCGGTCGGTGCCGAGGTACCGAGGGAGTGCATTTTCCCCCCAGGGCACACTGCTGGGCGCGACGATCGGCGCGAATGCCGACAGCGACCGGTAGCGCTGCGGGTGTTTCAGTCCGATGGTCAGCGCACCGTGGCCGCCCATCGAATGGCCGAACAGGCTGCGGCGTTCGTCATCGGCCGGAAAGTTCGCCTCGATCAGGGCCGGCAGCTCGTCGACGACATAGCTGGACATGCGAAATCGCTCCGACCACGGGGACTGGGTGGCATCCAGATAAAAGCCTGCGCCTTCGCCGAACTGCCAATCCCCGGTCGCGCCGTCGAAGCCGGTGTCACGCGGACTGGTATCCGGCGCGACCAGGATCAGGCCCAGCTCGGCGGCCAGACGCTGGGCACCGGCCTTGATCATGAAGGTCTCTTCGCTGCAGGTCAGCCCCGCCAGGAAGTACAGCACCGGGCACGACCGATGTTCGGCCCGCGGCGGCTGATACACCGACAGGCGCATATCGCCACGCGTGACCTCCGAGCGGTGCCGGTACACGCCCTGGATGCCGCCGAAGCAGCGCTGTTCGGAAATGATCTCAAGGCTCATCGGTGTGCTCCATTGGGTCGATGCGAAAGCCGAATGATACGCAAACCTCTTCGGCGATCCGCAGTGGCCGCTGTCGACACCATGACGAGTGCTTTCGACGCAGTCTGGCGCGAGGGCAGCGCAAGGGCAGCCGAGCCTACGCGGCGAGCCACATCAAACGCTGCCGGGAACGGATCGATGAGACCGACGAGGTCGCGCGGCAGATCACGATCGAGGTCGCGGCCTTCGTCGAACGCCACGATCAGGCGATCCGGGAAGGATTGGCGAACCCGCCCCCGGATGACGCGCGTTTCCTCAGCCCAGCACGGCTGCCGCCGAGGGATCCGCATCGCTTTGACACGTTGTCGGATCGGGTTCTGGAACCCGCCCTGGCCGAATACCTGATCGGCGTCGACGGTCGCGGTCATGTCTCGCGCGACCTCGTCATCGAGAGCCTGCCGACCACGGCCGCTGCGCGGGCCATGCGTCAGCGTGCCGTCAAGCTGCGCTTTTTTTTACCACCGCCGGGCGCGTCATTGCGCTGGGCTGTGGTGCCGTTCCGCTACGACGACCACTCGATCCGGCTGGTCATCGACGAGTAGCGGGCGCCGGCGTCGCCGCGCCGGCGAGCCAGCGGCGGCCGATCAAGATGATCGCGATGCCGAAGCCGTACATGAGCAGGCCGTAGATCGCCGATGGCACCGCCATCTCCGGCGAGTCGAGCAGGGTCATCGCCACCAGCAGGCCGAGGGTTGCATTCTTGATCCCCAGCTCGATCGCGATCGTCAGCGCCTGAATTCTCGGCAGGCCGGGGGCCTGGGTCGCGAGCAGGCCGGCGCCGACGCCGATCAGGTTCAGCGCCACGCAGGCCGGACCTGCCGCGACCAGCAGAGCCGGCAGGCGATCCCACAGTTGCCAGGCGATGGCGACGATCAGCGCTGCCAGCACGAAGGCGCCGAACAGGCCGACCACACGTTCGGCGGTGGCGGCAAAGCCGGGCCAGCGGGCCTTGACCAGCATGCCGACGCTGACCGGCACCAGGGTGATCGCTGCGAGCATCAGCACCGTGCGCGTCATCGGCAGTTCCACCGCCTCGTCGGCGCCGGCGAACATCGCCAGCGCGACATTGGTGAGATAGGGGAGGGAAACGATCGTGATCAGGCTGGCGGCGACGGTGAGCGCGATCGACAGCGCCAGATCGCCGCGGGCGAGGTAGGTGATCAGGTTCGATGTGGTGCCGCCCGGGCAGGCGGAAAGAATCACCAGGCCGACCGCGATCGCTGTCGGCAGGCCGAGCAAATACGCGAGCCCGAAGGCACAGGCCGGCAGCAGCGCGATCTGGAGCAGGGTGCCCCAGAACAGGCCCAGCGGCCGTGCCGCAACCTGGCCGAAATCGGCCGGGCGCAGGCTCAGCCCCATGCCGGCCATGATGATGATCAGGGCCAGCGGCAGGCCGATCTCGATCAGCGGACTGTTCTCCATCATCGCATCTGGGTCCTTGCCGGAAGTGGGTCTGTCAGTAGCGGATCACAGAACGGATCACCTTGCCCTCGTGCATCAAGTCGAAGGCGTCGTTGATCCGCTCCAGTGGCAGTACCTCGGAGACGAACGGGTCGATCTGGAAATCGCCGGCCATGTAGCGATCGACAAAGCCGGGCAACTGCGAGCGGCCCTTGACCCCGCCGAACGCCGAGCCACGCCAGACCCGGCCGGTGACCAGCTGGAACGGCCGCGTCGAGATTTCCTGGCCGGCTCCGGCGACGCCGATAATGATCGATTCGCCCCAGCCCTTGTGGCAGCACTCCAGCGCCGCACGCATGACCTGGACATTGCCGATGCACTCGAACGAGTAGTCGACGCCGCCATCGGTGAGGTCGACGATCACCTGCTGGATCGATGCATCCGGGTAGTCCTTGGGATTGACGAAATCGGTCGCGCCGAGCTGGCGCGCCAGCGTGAACTTGTCCGGATTGGTGTCGATCGCGATGATCCGTCCGGCCTTGGCCATGACCGCGCCCTGGATCACCGACATGCCGATGCCGCCGAGACCGAATACCGCGACGCTGGCACCCGGCTCGACCTTGGCCGTGTTCATCACCGCGCCGATGCCGGTGGTGATGCCGCAGCCGAGCAGACAGACCTTGTCCAGCGGCGCCGCCTTGTCGATCTTCGCGACCGCGATCTCGGGCAGCACGGTGTATTCGGAGAACGTACTGGTGCCCATGTAGTGATGGATCGCGCGACCGTTCAGCGAAAACCGCGTCGTGCCGTCCGGCATCAGACCTTGACCCTGGGTGGCGCGAATCGCCTGACATAGATTGGTCTTGCCGGAGGTGCAGAACTTGCACCGGCCGCATTCGGGAGTGTACAGCGGAATGACATGATCGCCGGGCGCGACGCTGGTGACGCCGGCTCCGACCTCGACGACGATTCCGCCGCCCTCGTGGCCGAGCACGGCCGGGAAGATGCCCTCCGGATCGTCGCCGGACAGCGTGAAGGCATCCGTGTGGCAGACGCCGGTGGCAACGATCTGTACCAGAACTTCGCCGGCCTTGGGGCCGGCCAGCTCGATTTCCTCGATGCTCAGGGGCTTGCCTGCTTCCCAGGCAACGGCGGCTTTGGTCTTCATTCGTAGTGCACTCCAACGGTTGTCCGTGTCGTTTGATTTCGACCGTGCTGCGCACGTCGACATCCATGGTACCGGCAGACAATCCGGAAGCGCAGGCTTCGATGCCGAGGCGGAGAGCGCCGCCGCCGCGAGAATTTGCATGCAAGTCGGCGCGCCCAGCCATTCGGGCGTGCTCGTCATCGCGAACACAATGAGCGCTACATCGCATTACTGTACACTTGTACGTTACGTTCAACCACGCTAGGCTCGGGCTGCGAGTGCACTGATTTGTCCGGGTCGTCATGGTGGCCCGGATAGCTGTCGGGGCGGTCGGTGGCGGCCGGGGGCTTCGTCGCGAGTGTCCGCCGAAACGCCAATCGACCGCCCGGCATCCACCTGGCGGGAGGCATGGCGATGGACAAGATCGAACGACACAGCGGCAGCGAGACTTCAGGGCTGATCAAGGCCGGATTCGCAGTCGTGCTGCTGATGGTCGGAATCGGCACAGGCGTGGCCCAGACCGGCGATCCCCCCGGCGGACTGGCACTGGACTGGCCGATGGGTCAGCACGACGGCGTCCAGTTCATCCCCGGCTACAACGTGCGGGTGATGCAGAACTTCGCCAACCCGAACCCGAATTCGCCCTACAACGGTCGCCGCCACGCCGCGGTGGACCTCGCGTACAACACTGGATCAACGATCGGGGCTCCGGTTCGTGCGGCAGCCGACGGCGTGGTGGTGTGCCGGATCAACGCGAACTATCCGGGCTGGGTCGTGGTGATCCAACACACTCGCTCCGACGGAGGGCGTTTATACACGCAGTATGGACACCTGAATACACCAACCGTCGCGATCGGCGAGCGCGTCAATCGGGGCAGCCAGATCGGCACGGTCATCGCCTGGCCGGACAACGTGTCCAACACGCATCTGCACTACGAGGTCAGAACGTTTCAAAACTGGTCCGGTGTCGGTTGCGCCGGACCGGGCTATGCCACCGCAGGCATGCACCCGGAGCAACAGGGATGGCTCAACCCGGTTCGCGAATATTTTCGTTATCGACCGGCGTTTCCCGGCTATGTCGTATCCGAAATTGACCAGGCGGTGCGCAACGCACCCAATCGCAACGCCAGTTCGGTAGTCGCACAAGTCCCCGCGGGTACCCGTCTCATCGCCAGCCAGGGCCTGGCCGACCAGGGCGGCAGCAGCGAGTGGTGGCATCGGGTCGAATACGGTCCAGGGCAATGGGGCTTCATGGCGTCGTTCTGGAATAGCGGCTGGGGCGGCGACCTGTATACGACCGAATTGCATCGCTACCCGGGGCCGGTCGAACTGGTCGACATGGTCAGCTCTGGTGGCGAGCTGTACCTGTTCGCGCGCCGCTCTGACGGCGCGACCCTGTATCGACGCCGTTCATCGGGCGGGATCTGGACGGCCTGGATTCCGCTGGCCGGAGTCGCGACTTCCAATCCCGTCGCCGTCGTGAACAGCGACGGCCGGGTTCAGGTGTTCGTGCGCGGCACGGATCGGGCGTTGTACACGCGGCGCCAGATCTCGGTCGGCAGCAATAGTTGGGATGGCTGGACGAGTCTGGCCGGCGATCTCGGCTCGGCTCCCGCGGTCGCGCGCAATGACAACGGACGCTTGCAGGTGTTCGTTCGCTGGAGCGACGGCAGCCTTCGGACCCGGCAACAAACGACCGCCGGTGGCAATTGGGGTGGATGGTTGTCCCTTGGCGGCGTGCTGTCCTGGGGGCCCGCTGTCGCGACCAACAGCAATGGCCGATTGGCGGTGTTCGTCGGCGGCCTCAACAACGATCTGTTTGAAATCACCCAGACTTCGGCCGGCGGCTCGTTTGGCGGCTATCGGGCGCTGGGCGGGGCGATGACTTCGCATCCGTCGGCCGTGCGCAATCTCGATGGTCGGCTGGAGGTGTTTGTTCGCGGCAGTGATCAGCAGTTGCGACATATCCGCCAGCTCAGTCCCGGCGGCAACTGGGGCGGCTGGCAGACGCGTGCTGGAGTCATCACCTCGCATCCCAAGGCAACCATCAATTCGGATGGACGCCTGGAGGTATTTGCTCGCGGCAGCGACAGCCAACTGATGAATATCTACCAGCTCAGCGCCGGTGGCAACTTGTCGTCGTGGGGAAATCTCGGCGGCTACCTGACCTCAGGTGCGATCCCTGCGCTGCAGGGCGGTTGGATTCATCTGGTCGTGCTCGGTCAAAACGGCGTTCTCTGGCACCGAGGTCAGACTTCGACCGGCTGGTCGGCGTACCAGAATCTGGGTGCAACCTTCGCCGCGCCGTGACCGTCTGACGCCGATCCGGGACTCGCTGGACGGCGTGACCGGCGCTACCATGACCGGCCGCGTCGCCGGTTCATGGACCCGACCACTTGATTCAACTGCTTGCGACCGTTGTTGGCGGCATCGGCCTGTTTCTGCTCGGCATGGTGTTGATGACCGAAGGGCTGAAGGCGCTGGCCGGTGATGCCCTGCGTCGCTTGCTGGAGCGCTTCACCGGCAGCAGGTTGTCGGCGGTCGCTACCGGTGCGGCGGTCACCACCCTGGTGCAGTCGTCAAGTGCGACGACGCTGGCGACGATCGGTTTTGTCTCGGCAGGCCTGCTCGGTTTCCAGAGCGCGATCGGCGTGATCATCGGCGCCAATCTTGGCACCACCAGTACCGGCTGGATCGTCTCCCTGCTCGGCTTGAAGTTCTCGATCGGCGCGTTCGCATTGCCCCTGGTCGGAGTGGGTGCCCTGCTGCGTCTGCTTGGCCGTGACCGGTTCGCGCAGACAGGCAGCGTCGTTGCCGGCTTTGGCCTGATCTTTGTCGGCATCGACACCTTGCAGACGGGAATGGGCGCCCTGGCCGAGCGGATCGATCTTGCCCGCTATTCCGCGCCGGGAATGTCCACACGGTTGCTGCTGGTCTTGATTGGCGCAGTCATGACCGTGTTGATGCAGTCGTCCAGCGCTGCGGTTGCGACGACGTTGACCGCGCTGGCCAGTGGTGCGATCGGCATCGATCAGGCCGCGGCCCTGGTCATCGGCCAGAACATCGGCACCACGGTGACTGCGGGCGTCGCCGCGATCGGTGCCAGCGTTTCGGCCAAGCGCACGGCCTTGGTGCATCTGGTGTTCAATCTCGGTGCCGGTGTGATCGCCTTTGTCCTGCTGCCGTGGTTCGTTGATGGTGTCGAACGGCTGACCGGCGACGACGGCAGCGGCGCCGATCATGCGCTGACCATCGCAGCATTCCATACCGTGTTCAACCTGCTCGGCGTGATCGTATTCGTGCCGCTGATTCCGCAGCTGGCGCGCCTGGCGATCCGCCTGTTGCCGGAGCAGCGTCCGGAGCTGATCCGGCACCTGGACCCGAGCCTGCGTGAGGTTCCGGCGCTGGCAGTGGCCGCCGCAGTGACCACGTTGCGCGGTGTGCTCGCGCGAGCGGCAGCCGCGGCTGGACGCGGCCTGCTGACGCCGGTGCGCACCGGCCACGAGCAGTTCACGCAGTGGCGCGAGGCCGCCGAGGCGGCCGGCGAACTGGTCGAACGGTTGCCATCGCCGGAGCCGGCGACTTTGGAGCGTCTCAATGACGTCATGCATCTGCTCGATCATGTCCGCCAGTTCGTCCGTGCCGCTGGCAAGCCGTCGCGCTATTCGGCCTTGGACCTGTTGCCGGAGCTGCGGGCACGCGCCGACGAGCTCGGTCGAGCCTTGAGCGAGTGCGCGTCCGATCTCGCCGTCGGCAAGGCGGTCATTGAGGAGATCGTGCCGCCATTCTTCGTCGAGGCCGGCAGCGGCGGTCTGCGTGCGGCCGTGTTGTCGGCTTCGGCGGCCGGCGCGATCGAGGTCGACGAGGCTCTGACGGCGCTGAACGCGCAGCGCTGGCTGGAACGGCTCAGCCATCATGCTCGCCGCGCGCTGCACTATCTGGGCCGGCTCGACAACGTCACCACGAGCACAGGCGAGTCCTGACACTCGCGCATTGTCCGTCTTCGCGAACGTAGAGCGCAGCTTGCTGTGTTTGCGGTCATCAGGCCGCGCGCTCCGTCCGCGACCCCGACGTCGAGCAAGCTCGACGCTACCAGAGCGTTCGTCACCGATACGAGCCGCTGCAATCCCCTCGGTGTAGAGCGCAGCTTGCTGCGCTTGGCGGCCGTGAGGCCGCGCGCTCTGTCCGCAGCCCCGACGTCGAGCAAGCTCGACGCTACAAAGTATACGAGCAGAATACTACCGGGCCTTCTGCGGGCGAGCGCGCGGGCTGGTACCGACGCCTGGGCGCCCTGTCTTCTCTCGTACGTTCGTCGGTATTGCGATTCTTCTTTTGATGGTGTTGGCGTTGTTCGGGGAGTTCTAGACTGCCGAGCCTGATCCGCCGCTGTTGCGGCGTTCCCGAAAAGGTATTCAATCCATGCGCGGTTTCTTGTTCCTGCTGGCCTTGATGCTGGCGGGCTGTAGTCCTGTTGCCGATTCCGGACGCCCGGAGGCCAAGGCACCGGAACAGCGGCCCACTCTGTTCGATACGCTCGGACCGTTCACCCGTCCCGACGTCAGTGCCGATGCTCAGGCGCAGCGCTGGTTCGACCAGGGCATGATCCTGGCCTATGCGTTCAACCACGATGCCGCCGGCGCCGCATTCGCCGAGGCAGCGCGACTGGACCCGCGCTGCGCACTGTGTGTGTGGGGACAGGCACTGGTGCTTGGGCCGAACATCAACCTGCCGATGCTGCCCGATGCCTACGAGCCGGCGTTTCAATTGACGCAACAAGCTCTCGCCATGGCCGACGATGCCGCGCCGGTCGAGCGCGCCCTGATCCAGGCCCTGGCACAACGCTATGCCTGGCCGGCGCCGGATGACCGCAGCGGCCTCGACCTCGCCTATGCCGAGGCCATGGCCGCGGTCGTCGACGCGTTTCCTGAGGATCTCGACGCCGCGACCTTGTACGCCGAGGCCCTGATGGATCTGGTGCCCTGGGCCTACTGGAGTCGGGATGGCGAAGCCAGCGCCTACACGGCGAAGATTCTGGCGACGCTGGAATCGGTGCTGACGCGCGACCCGGAGCACATCGGCGCGATCCACTACTACATCCATGCGACCGAGGCCGGGCCGGAACCGGAGAAGGCGGAGCCGCACGCCGATCGTCTCGCCGCGCTGGCACCCGGTGCCGGCCACCTCGTGCACATGCCGGCGCACACCTACATGCGCATCGGCCGCTACCACGACGCGTCGCTGACCAATCTTCGAGCGACCGAAGCCGATGCCGCGTTCATGGCCGTTTGTCGCGGCAGCAACGGCGTCTACCCGTTGGGCTATGTGCCCCACAACTGGCATTTCCTGTCGATGAGCGCCGGTCTGGAAGGCGCCAGCGGCATCGCGCTGCGCGCCGCCGAACACACGGCCGCGCGCAGCGATCGAGCGGCAATGGAAGAGCTGCATTTCATGCAGCATTTTCTCGTGACGCCGCTGTTCGCGCAGGTTCGATTCGGCCGCTGGGACGAGGTGCTGATGGCCGCCAACGCACCTGCCGACCTGCCGTTTCCTCGGGCGATCTGGTACTACGCGCGCGGCCGTGCCCTGGCCGCGACCGGTCAGGCCGATGCGGCCGCCGCCGAGCTCGATGCGCTGGTGACGATCGCGGCCGATCCTGCGCTGGCCAAGGTGCTGGTGTCCGATCTGAACTCGGCCGCGGCCGTGCTCGCGGTCGCGGTGCCGAGCCTGCGCGGCGAAATCGCCCGTGCCCGCGGCGACTACGACGCCGCGGTTGCTGCACTGACCGAGGCGGCCCGGCTGGAAGACCGGCTCAACTATTTCGAGCCGCCGGACTGGCCGCTGCCGAACCGTCACCTGCTCGGCGCGGTGCTGCTTGAAACTGGCCGGCCCGACGACGCGGAGGCCGTCTACCGCGAGGATCTGCGCGTGTTTCCGGTCAATGGCTGGTCGCTGTTCGGTCTGCAGCGGGCGTTGCGCGCGCAAGGACGCGATGCCGAGGCCGACGCCGTGCAGCGACAGTTCGAGGATGCCTGGCAGCATGCCGATGTCGAACTGACCGCGTCGCGCTTCTGAGCTGATCCGCCCAGTGCCCGGGTTCCCGCCGGAGCTGGAACTCTTGCTCGTACTTGCAAGTGTCGGACGCGGGACGGCTGCACGCCCGGTTCTGCGGCAGCGAAGTTCAGCAACGGAGAGAGTGCTCGACCCGCCTGGAGGTTTCACAAGCGTTCCTGACCAGGGCGGACGCTGTAGTGGGATGGTGAAACAACCGGGCTAAACTCGCCGGATGCGTTACCGCTTCCTGGAGTTCCAGCTCGACACCGAGCAGCAGGTGCTTTTCGGTCCGTCCGGCCCGCTGTCATTGCGGCGGCAGACGTTCCGCGTGCTGCTGCACCTGATCGAACGGTCTCCTGCCGTGGTCAGCAAGGACGAGCTGCTGGACGCGATCTGGGGCCATCATGCAATCTCGCCGACGGCAGTTGCGCAGACGATCCGCGAATTGCGCGACGCTCTGGCCGACGATGCACAGTGTCCCCGGGTGATTGCGACCAAACACCGGGTCGGCTACCAGTTCATTGCGCTGCTGAGCCAGGAGCCGTCGCACGTACGCGGATTGGAAATGGAACTGCGGTCAGCGTCCGAACCGGCGCGGACGGACGTTCGGCCGCCGGCACCAGCCCGGCGTTGGCCACGGCTGCCCGTCGTCGCTGTGATGCTCGTGGCTACGATCGTGACTGCGGCCTTGGTCAGGCAATACATGTCGGTGCCGCCACCGGCAGGCGACTGGCCGCGCAATGAACAGGCGCGCCGGCTCGCCCAGGAAGCAATGCAGAACGCCCGCGCGTTGCGGGTCGCCGCTGCGGTGCAGTTGCTGCGGCAGGCGCGAAGACAAGAGGATCTGCCGCGCCTGGCCCTGCTGCAGGCGCGGATGCAATTGGCGCTTGGCGATCCGGTGGCAGCGAACGAAATTCTGACTGCGCTTGAATACATGCAGCCGCCGCCGTCACGGAACGACCGACGCCTGGCGCGGGCGATCACACTCGAGGCGGCCGGTCGCTACGCTGATGCCGTTGGCGAGTTCCGGATCCTGCGTCAGATCGTTCCAGACGACCTCGACATCGGCTTGGCGTTGTTTGAGCTGGAGATCATTGAGCGCAGCCGCAGTGCGCAGGATACCTACCGCGAGCTCAGCGTCCACCCGCAGCTGACAGCGCCGCGCCGTCTGTTGATGGCGGCGCAGACTGCCGTCGTTCTGCGCGATGCCGAGCCTGGGTTACAGCAGGCGAAGGCGGCGCTCGTGGCTGCCGAGATCTCGCTGCCCGAGCTGGCGGCGATGGCGCGCGTTGAGTTGGCGCGCGCCCAGCTGATGCTGGGGCGGTTCGACGCGGCGCGCGATGATCTGGGCAAGGCCGCTGATGCATTGGCGGTAGCCGGCATGTTGCGGGCGGCAGCAGACGCCGGACTTGAGCTGGTCGAACCTGCGTTGGCGCAAGGCGACCTGTCCGCTGCGACGCGGATCACTGACGCGTTGACCCAGCGCCTGGACGCGGTCGGCGACAGCTATACGATGGGCCGTCTGCTCCATGCTCGCGGCCGGATTGCGCTGCGCGCCGGGCGCGACGACGAGGCTGTGGCGATGTTCGCCACCGCCGCGGAGCAGCATGAACTGGGTGGCAACGATGACGGTGTGGTCAGCGCGCTCGGGGCCCAGAGTGGGCCGCTGCGCCGGCTCGGACGGGCCGACGAGGCCGGCCGAATCCTGATCCGGGCGCTGGCGCTGGCCGAGCGCTCGGCATCGGCCAAGGTGCGCGCTTCGCTGCACGGCAATCTCGGCAATCATCACGGCGAAGACGGTCGCTATGACGAGGCGCAGCGGCATTTCGAGGCGGCGCTGGCGCTGTATCGACAGACCAACGACCGGCGCTGGGAGGCGATCGCACTGAGCAGCCTGGCCGAGCTGGCCTCGCGCCGAGGCGAGCTTCGCGTCGCCCACGACTACCATGGTCAGGCTCTGGCAGTGTTCGTCGAACTGGATGCGCCGCTGGACATCGCCCGCGTGCAGTACAGCCTGGCCCAACTGGCGCTGCGCGAAGGCAATCTGACGGTGGCGGCGAGTCATGCTGACGGCGCACACGCGCATCTGCTCGCGTTGGGCCACCGGCCGAGACTGGCGCGGATCGAGCTGGTTCGGGCCGAGATCCGTATGCTCGCCGCCGATCTCGCCGGGGCCGAACAGACACTGGTCGCGGCCGAGCAGCTCGCCGATGGCGACGTCCCGGTAGCGGCCGAGATCGCGATGATGCGCGGCGGTATCGCCCTGCTGCGCGGTTTGCCGGAAGACGCACGCGAAGCATTGCAGTTGGCGCGGTACGGCTACGAACAGGCCGGGCAGCACACACATGCCCAGGCTGCTCAGCTTGAGCTGGCGCGGGCCGATCTGATGCTGGGACGGGCCGCAGCCGTCGAACAGGAAGCGGGGGTGTTGGCGGCGGCGGCGCAGGCGGAGAATCGCCCGGGCGATGCCATCGGCGCCCGTCTGCTGCGCCTGGAGTCGTTGCTGCTTCAGGCGCGCATGGACGAGGCCGAGCGCGAAGCCGAGGATCTGCGCCATCAGTTGGAACGCTCGCCGTCGTTCGCCGCACTCGCGGACTGGACGCGGCTGCGGGCGCGGCTGGATCTGGATCGCAACGATCGCCGAGAACGGCTCGACTGGTTGCTGCAGCAGGCGCGTTTGAACGGACAACACCTGCTGGCATTGCGCGTACAGGCAGAGCGGTTGGCCGATCTGTCGCCAGCCGAACTGGCGCAATGGCATGCCGAGGTCGAGCAGCGTGGTCTGGTCGCTCTGCAATCGGCGCAGCTTCAGATCGGTCGCTGACCGCGACCGTTCCCGATCGAGCACGGGACGAAGGTACGGCGCGGGGTTTGTCCTTCTCCCCGGCTGCGGGGAGAAGGTGGCGCGCAGCGCCGGATGAGGGTCCGCTCCGGCGTGCCGGCAACTCCGATCCCAGCGACGGCGTGTCGCAACCCCTCATCCGTGCTTCGGGCACCTTTTCCCCGTTGTCAGGGCGGCGAAACCAGCGGTTGACATCAAGGACAGATCGAAGGTGTATACACCGGTCCCGGATTGAAGTCCCACTGCACCTGCGACGAAGGCCCGACGCCCAGCAGCCAGTTCACGAGCAAGTCGTGGAACGACAGGCCGGCGGCAGCCGGGCGCGTCGTGTGCGTGAAGAAGGTGTCGTTCTGGATGCTGACGTGGCGATCGCATTTCGGGCCGAATACGCCGCGCGCAGCAAGCGGTGCCTCCAGGCCGATATGACTGGGAACGGCAGTGCTCTGAGCGTATTGGAGAGCTTGAAAGGTCGGCAGGTCCGGAACCAGAGCCCAATCGGCATAGCGCGGCAAGCTCAGCGGATCACTGAGATCCTGGCGCAGGAACAGCGGCGTGGTGATGTGCTCGAATAGCGTGTAGGTCGTGTCCAGGCAGATGTCCGGATGGCTGCCGATGGCATTGTGCGCGGCCGCCCAGGCGGGATCCAGGCACGATGCGTCGAGCGCGCTGTTGTCCGCGCCCCAGAAGGTGCGGATGCGCGGTGTCGCCCAGTTCTGCAGGAAATCGGTGTAGTCGGCGGGAGCGCCCGGAACGGCGAGCGGATTGCCCCAGGTGATCGCCGGATCGTACAGGGCGACTGGCGCCCCGGCATCGACGACGGCGACGATCCGCGTTTCCGGCGCCATCTGGCCAAGCAGCCAGTTGCGGATGCGATCGGCGTGATGACGCAGGCCATTGCCGCCAGCTGATTCGCCGACAAGTACGATTTCTTCGGCCGACAGCAGCGATGGCAACGGATCGGACCAGAATGTCTGGGCCACCAACGGATCGGGTCCTACACCGGCGACCAGGCTGCGGAACGCGTCGCGGACGATGGCTTCACCCTGGAACTCGATGTCGTAGCTCGGGCCGGCGGCTCCCTGCAGCGCGCTGTGCGTCTCCGAGCCGATCCAGCTGTCGGATGAGCAATAGTGCAGGATCACGTGGTTGTAGCCGGCGAAGTGATTGATCGCCGGATCGCGGCGGAAGATGCCGTGATTGCCCGGGATGGCGTCGTAGGCGCCGAGCGTGCTCATCTTGCCGGCGCGATCGAAGCCGCTGATTCCGCACCAGCGCTCCAGGCACTCGTCGGCCGAGCCGCAGCCGCCGCCGCCGTCGAAGAAGATCACCCAGCGTTCGGGCCATTGCTGATGCGGAGCCAGGGCCGGGCCGCTGTAGTAGGCCGTTGCCGGCCGCAGGTACAGGATCGCCGGCGAGCCGTCGTTGCAGATCGAGGCCGGGTCGCTCAAGGTATGGCGCAGCATCGGCGTGCCGGTGTCGCCGGGCAGGAATTGCGACATGCCGAACGGCGTGTAGTTCGGCCCGCCATTGGGGCACGATGCCGGCAACGGTTGCGATACCGCCGGGGTCGTCGCAAACAGGCAGGCAAGTGCCGCCACGCAGAGCCCGATCCAGCGGCGTGGCCGTCCGCAACCGTAGCGATGCTGGATCGGCTCGGCCGCTGAGCGTTGCCAGTGGTCCGCGTTTCCGGTGGCGACGGAAACAGGGGCGACGAAGGCACGGAGATTGGCGGAAGGACGCATCATTGGCTCCAGCAGCAGGTTGGAGCACCGAAGTCTGCCGATTGCGGCCGTGAAGTGATGCGGAAGAAATGAAATTGCTGCGAAATAGCGATGAATTTTCCGCGCGGCCGTTTGTTTTGGGGGAGGCGCCCGTGTGTTGGTGACGCGTGATCGATGAATCTCAGCGGCGGTCGGCGTCGACGCGGCTGCGCCGCGCTGCCGATCCGGACATCAGTACCGTCAAGCCGGCAGCGAGCAGGGCGGCGGCAGCGAACAGCCACGCCAGCGGCGCCGGGCCGGGAACGGGAACAGGCAGGGAACCGCTGGGACCGAATACGAAGTTGGCGACGTTGTCGGCGGGATTGACGTCGATATAGCCGGCCGACAGCCCGGAATAGGCGCGCGTTTCGAACCGAAGAAGGACTGCACTTCCGGATGGGACGTCGAGCACCTCGAAGGCGATCCGGCACGTCATCGGATCATCCGGCCCGAAGTACCTGAACATCAACCAGTGGCGACCGTCCACGTTCGGATTGTCCGTCACCTCCTGAAGGCCACAGGCATCGCCATCGGCGGCCGGCTCAAAGCGCACCGGGACCGGTGCATCCAGCGGCAACGGCGTACCGACGGTACTGATGCTGAAGGCCGGCGGACTGCCGGCGATCCGGGTCACGCTCAATTCGATCTCGCCCGAGGAGCCCGGCGGATACGGTGCAGATGCCGCGGAATCGACGGTCAGGTGCAAGGCGATGTCGCTGGGGATCGGCGGCGATGCCAGCGCCGTGACCGAACCCAGCACGATAGAAACCAGCAGTGTTGCTCGCATGTGCATAGGCTTAGCGTAGCGCGTTCGGCTGTGCTCGGCAGCCTCGTGCTCGCGCGCCCGGCGGGTTCGTGGTTCAATGCCGGTGAAAGCGGGGGTGCCCAGACGGGCTGAGAGAGTCCCTTCGAACCTGATCCGGGTCATGCCGGTGTAGGGAAGCTTCATTGGTCGGTGCAGAGCCGGCCGTTCTCCGCTTCGTCCCCCATTGTCCACGCGAGGATGAAGCCATGAATGCCGTTGCCACCGAACTCGTTCTGAAGGCCGCCGAACTTTCGGCCGAAGTCCGGCAGCCGTTTCCGGCCAGCCGCAAGATCCATGTCGACGGTACCCAGGCCGGCGTGCGCGTGCCGATGCGCGAGATCGCCCTGGCACCGACGCGCAGCGGCGACGCCCTGGAGCCGAACGCGTCGGTCACCGTCTACGACACCTCCGGGCCGTACACCGACCCGGACGCGAAGATCGATCTGCTCGCCGGCCTGGCGGCGCTGCGCGAATCGTGGATCGACGCGCGTGGCGACAGCGAGCG
>CAZFUH010000043.1:0-16445 GCA_964522235.1 uncultured Rhodanobacteraceae bacterium | reverse complement strand
CTCGGCCGCCTCGTCCTGATTGACGACGAAGCCGCCGCCAACCGAGTAATAGTCGCGCGTGGCCAGTTCCGTGCCATTGTCATCATAGGCCGCGAAGCGCATGCCATTGGTGTGATATGGCAGCTTCTGGCGCTTGTTGAAGACAAGATCACGCTTCTCGTCGAAGTCGATCTCGTGTCGGCCGTACAGACGCAGGCGGCCGCTGGCACGGATGCGCTCCAGGGCCGGCGGGATACAGTCAGGGTCGATCCGGTTCGGCAGGTGGCCTTCCAGTCCCATCAGCACCGCCTTGTCGGTGCCGTGGCCGCGGCCGGTCAATGCCAGCGAGCCGTACAACTCGACACGCACCCGTGCCACCCGTTCCAGCAAACCGGCCTGATCGAGCCAACGCTGACAAAAACGCGCGGCGGCGCGCATCGGGCCTACCGTGTGCGAGGACGAAGGGCCAATGCCAATCTTGAACAGGTCGAAGATACTTACCGCCATGACTTCGGGGTCCGGTTGCTGATGAACGCCGGATCGCCGACGCGGAAAGTACCGCACTGAGCGAGCCGGCGGGGTAGCATGTCCGCTTGTTTCGGGCAACGCAACCATGGCACTGGCGGAGCGGCCGGGCGCTGCGTCAGAATGCGCCGTTTTCCACCCCACGAGCCTACCCATGAAACGATCGCGCCACCTCGCCCTGATGTTGATGGGCACCAGCCCGCTGTTGCTGACCGCGTGCGCCCAGGAGGAGCGCAGCGAGGAAGGCTTGTACACCTCGGTCGACGCCTGCATCGCCCAGACCAACGACAGCTACAGTTGCCAGCAGGCGTTCTCGCAAGCCGAGCGCGAGGCGATGGAGGCCGCGCCGCGCTACGCGACGCGCGAGGAGTGCGTCGCCGCCCATGGGCCGGAAAATTGCCAGGAACAGCGGCGCCATGGCAGCTCGTTGTTCATGCCGATGATGGCCGGCTTCGTCATGGGCCGCATGCTCAGCGGCAGCAGTGTCGCCGGGCGCTCGTCCAGCCCGGCATTCCGCGATCGCAATGGCGGCTGGCAACGGCCGACCCCGGGCGGGGTCTACCGCGCCGGTGCCCCCGGCCAGCGCGTGGCAATGAACCCGATCCGGATGGCCCCGGACCAGGCGCCGACAACCCGCCGAGGCGGTTTCGGCAACCAGGGCAGGCAGCGCGCCGGCAGCGGCAGCTGATGCGTCGGCTGGAACTGGCCGAACGGCCGGATTGGCGTCGACGGGCCGAAGACTGCGGTTTCGTGTTTCACACTATCGGCGGCGAGCCGTACTGGGACGAGAGCCACTGCTACGCGTTCACGCTGGAGCAGATCGAGCGCGACCTGGAGACGCCGACCGAGGAACTGCACGCGATGTCGCTGGACCTGGTCGACGAGATCGTCCGCGACGAAGCGCAGCTGCGCCGGCTCGACATTCCCGAGCGCTACTGGGACTGGATCGCCGAGAGCTGGCGCCGACGCGACCCGCACCTGTACGGTCGCATGGACCTGGCCTACGACGGCCACGGTCCGGCCAAGCTTCTGGAGCTCAATTACGACACCCCGACCTCGCTGTTCGAGGCCGCGTTCTTTCAATGGCAGTGGCTGGACGACATACAGCGCGCCGGCCGACTGCCGGTCGGCGCCGATCAGTTCAACTCGATCTACGAAAGCCTGGTCGAGGCCTTCGGCACCATCGCCCATCACTTGTCCCGGCCGTTGTGCTTTGCCGCCGTGCGCGACAACGTTGAGGATCAGGGCACGATCGACTACCTGCGCGACTGCGCCGTGCAGGCAGGGATCGACTGCACGGGTCTCGCGATCGAGGACATCGGCATCACCGCCGACGGACGATTCACCGACCTCGACGACCAAGTGATCGGCACACTGTGCAAGCTGTATCCGCTGGAGGATCTGTTCCGCGAGTCGTTCGGCGAGCACCTGCCCGGCTCCGGCGTGCAACTGCTGGAACCACCTTGGAAGGCGCTTCTCAGCAACAAGGGCATTCTGCCGCTGCTTTGGCAGCGCCATTCCGGCCATCCAAACCTGCTGCCGGCCCACTTCGACGACGGCAGCGAGCCAGTGCCGGCGGGTTGGGTGCGCAAGCCACTGCATTCGCGCGAGGGCGCCAACGTGCAGATCCACCTGCCCGACGGCAACCACGAACGCGCCGGCGGGCCGTATGCCGGCCCGCTCATCCGCCAGGCCTGGCAGCCGCTGGCCCGTTTCGGTGGCGACCATGTCGTGCTCGGAAGTTGGGTCGTCGGCGACCGCGCCTGCGGCCTGGGCCTGCGCGCCGATCGTTCGGCGATCACGCGCGATGGCGCCCGTTTTGTCCCACACGTGATCCTGCCCGAGCAGGGCGGCGTGCTTGAGGCCTGAGCCAACGAGTGAACCTGACCATGACCATGCTTACCCCCGATCCTGTCGTCGCTTTCTGGCGTGATGCCGGTCCCGAGGCCTGGTTCACCAAGAATGACGCCTTCGACCGCCGATTCAGCGAGCTGTTTCTCGACGCCCATTGGGCCGCAGCCCGGCGCGAACTGGACGCCTGGGCGCAGACGCCGGCCGGTGCTCTTGCCCTGCTGATCCTGCTCGACCAGTTGCCGCGCAACGGCTTTCGCGGCAGTGCGCACATGTTTGCGACCGACCCGTTGGCGCTGATGTTTGCCCGGCACATGATTGCGCAGGACCATGACCAACAGATCGAACCGCAACTGCGTTCGTTCTGCTACCTGCCATTCGAGCACAGCGAAGATCTGGCCGATCAGGAGCGCTCGCTGGCGCTGTTCGAGCCGCTCGGTGGCGAGGCCTTCGAGTACGCGCGCATCCACCACGACATCATCCGCCGCTTTGGTCGCTTCCCACACCGAAACACCGTACTTGGGCGTAGCACGACGCCCGAAGAACAAGCCTTCCTCGACGCCGGCGGCTTCGCCGGCTGAACCTCACGGCCAGCGCCCGACTTTGATCGACCTCAGGGCGAAGATCGGCTCGTGCCGATCGCCGAGAACCGAGCGCGATCAGGTCCGCTATGCCTGCGGATTCGCGCTGTCAACGACTGATCCGGTGCGGCGTTCAGCTGCGACGGGCGCGCGCGAACGCGTCGGCGAGCGTGCCGGCGGCGGCAGGTTGCGAGCCACGATCATCATGCCTGCCACCGTCGCGGCGAGCGTCGCGCCGGGCTGACGGTTCACGGCCTGATAATGTCGGGCCGCCACCGCCGCGGGTACGATCGTCACCGCCATCGATCGGATCGTCCAGACGCATGGACAGGCCGATGCGCTTGCGTGCCAGGTCGACCGCGACGACCTTGACCTTGACCACGTCGCCGGCCTTGACCACCTCGCGTGGATCCTTGACGAATTTGTTCGACAATGCCGAGACGTGGATCAAGCCATCCTGGTGCACGCCGAGATCGACAAAGGCACCGAATGCGGCGACATTGCTGACGACGCCTTCGAGCACCATGCCGGGCTTGAGGTCTCGAATGTCCTCGATGCCGTCGGCGAACGCCGCGGTCTTGAATTCCGGACGCGGGTCGCGGCCGGGCTTCTCCAGTTCCTTCAGGATGTCACGCACGGTCGGCACGCCGAAGCGCTCATCGGTGTAGTCCTCTGCCTTTAGCCCGCGCAGAAAATGGCCGTCTCCGATCAGCTGCTGCACCTGGCGACCGCAGCGTTCGACGATCCGCTGCACGACCGGATAGGCCTCCGGGTGCACGGCCGATGCGTCGAGCGGATCGTCGCCGTCGCGGATGCGCAGGAAGCCGGCGCATTGCTCATAGGCCTTGTCGCCCAGACGCGGCACCTTCAGCAGTTGCCGCCGAGTGCGGAACGCGCCGTTGCTCTCGCGATGTCGAACGACGTTCTCGGCGACCGACGCCGACAGCCCGGCGACGCGAGCCAGCAGGGGTGCCGACGCCGTATTGACGTCGACACCGACGGCGTTGACGCAGTCCTCGACGCGGGCGTCCAGGGTACGCGCGAGCTTGGCCTGGTTGACGTCGTGCTGGTACTGTCCGACGCCGATCGACTTCGGCTCGATCTTGACCAGCTCGGCGAGCGGATCCTGCAATCGGCGTGCGATCGACACGGCACCTCGCAGCGACACGTCAAGATCGGGAAACTCGTGGGCCGCGGTCGCGGACGCCGAATACACCGATGCGCCGGACTCGCTGACGATCAACTTGTGCAGGCCCAGATCGCCATGACGGCGGATCAGGTCCCCGGCCAGACGGTCGGTCTCGCGCGAGGCCGTTCCGTTGCCGATCGCTATCAGCTGTACCGCATGCCGGCGGCACAACCCGGCCAACTGCTCGATCGATGCATCCCACTGCCGACGCGGCTCGTGCGGATAGATGGTCGCGGTATCGAGCAACTTGCCGGTAGCGTCGACGACGGCGACCTTGACCCCGGTCCGGATCCCTGGATCCAGACCCATGACCGATTTCGACCCGGCCGGTGCCGCCAGCATCAGATCCTTGAGGTTGTCGCCAAAAATTCGGATCGCTTCGTCCTCCGCAGCTTCGCGGGCACGGCCGATCAGGTCCAGCGCCAGGTGTACATGCAGTTTGCCGGCCCAGGACAGTCGCACGGTCTCGAGCAGCCAGGCATCAGCTGGACGGCCGCGATCGTGTACGCCGACGTGGACGGCAATGCGGCCAGCGGCTTCGGCATGGCCGGCAGCGATGGTCTCGACCAGTGCATCCTCGGCGACCACCTTCGCCGCACGCGCCGGCATCGGCACCAGTTCGACGTTCAGTACACCTTCGTTGCGACCGCGCAGCAATGCCAGCAACCGATGCGATGGCATGCTGGCGATCGCCTCGACATGGCTGAAGTAGTCGCGGAACTTGCCGCCTTCGTCCTCCTTGCCGGCGACGACACCGGCACGCAGGCGACCGTGGCTCCAAAGCCACTCGCGCAACTCGCCGACCAGTCCGGCGTCTTCGGCGAAACACTCGACCAGGATCGCGCGCGCGCCGTCGAGCGCAGCCTTGATGTCGGCAACCCCGCGCTCGGCGTCGACAAAGTCGGCAGCCAGGGTCTGCGGCTCGTGTTCCGGATGCCCATACAGTGCGTGCGCCAGCGGCTCCAGGCCGGCCTCGCGGGCGATCTGCGCGCGGGTACGACGCTTGGGCTTGAACGGCAGGTACAAGTCTTCCAGCCGCGCCTTGGTCTCGGCGGCGAGCAGGTCGGCGTGCAATGTATCGGTCAGCTTTCCCTGCTGCTCGATGCTGGCGATCACCGCAATTCGACGCTCTTCCAGCTCGCGCAGGTAGATCAGGCGCTCTTCGAGCAGGCGCAGTTGTGTGTCATCGAGACCGCCGGTGACTTCCTTGCGGTAGCGGGCAATGAACGGCACGGTGGCGCCGCCGTCGAGCAGCTCGATGGCGGCGCGAACCTGCTGTGGCTGCGCGGCGATGTCATCGGCGATGCGTTGTTCGATCGAGATCATGACTTGGCTGGGTCGAAAGACGGGAAATCGGGGCCGGGCCGGTTCCGAACCGGTATCGGCCGCGGCGGTCATCCGGTTCAGGCGGTGAACGGATCGCCGCCGGGTGGCGGGCACATCTGCGGCTGCCACGGCAGATCGGGGACGGGATCGCCGTTGAGAAACCAGCCGGCCCTGAGCGCCGTCATCTGGTCGGATTCCAGCACACCATGGCCGGCGCCAGGAACGATCACCAGTTCGGCATCATCGAAGCGGTCAAGCACCGCTTCGACCTGATAGGCCGGCGTGGCCGGGTCGACCGCCATGTTCAACAACATGGTCGGGGTCTGCACCTGCCAATCGGCCGGCAACGGTGCCGCCGGCACCGCCAGACGATCACAATAGGTGTATTCCCAATCGGCTGGACGCAGCAGATCCTGGAACATCGGATAGCGCGACAGCTGCACCTCCATCTTGCGCGCGTCCAGCGGCTCGTTGTCACGGCAGTCGATCAGGCTGAAGGCAACGTGGTTGACGCCATGCTTGAGCGCCATCCACGCGGTATTGTCCAGCAGCGACTGCCAGTCCTCGTCGATCCCGTCATTGACCAGATCTTCAAGCATGCCGGGAATCGCATCCATCCAGTCGGTCAGGTACAGCGAGGAGATCACCACCTGGACCAGATCTTCCGGATCCAGACGGATGGCAAGGCGTTGACCGGACCGATCCGGATCGGCGGCCTGGGCGAATAGCGGCCGCTCGCGAAGATGATCCATCGCCGTTCGCAATGGCGTGCGGATGCCACCCTCGGGCAACTCGCAACCCAGCTCCAGACATTGGCCATCGAATGCGTCGAGCAGGGCTTCCAGTTCCTGCGGATACAGGCTCGTCGAACCCACGCCGGGCACGTACAGCGAATCCAGAACCATGCCGTCGATCTCGATCCCGGTCGACTGCGTCGCCATGACCGCAAGCCGCGCGCCGTACGAGGCGCCATACAACAGAACGCTGCGGTAGCCGAACTCGGTGCGCAGTCCGACAATCAGCTCGCGTAGATCTTCGACCGCGGTCGCAGTCGAATACACGGCCGAACGCCGGTCGGCCAGCGGCACCGCCCGGGCACAGTCGAGCACCGACTCGGCGAACTCCTGGCTGCGGATGGCATGGTCCTGGTCGCGATTTTCACCGAGGCTGCGCCGGGCGGCCCGATCGAGTGCGGGGCACGACAGATCCGGCAAAGCGCGGCCAGCACCGCGCTGGTCATACAGCACCAGATCATGGCGCAGTCCCAGGCTGGCACGGCGCATGCGCCAATAGCGCAGGCCGTCGACGTCCAGGCCCGTGCTACCACCAGGTCCGCCGTTCAAGTAGATCACGACACGCTCGGACGGCTGCTGCGGCAGCTCGTGCAGGACGACGACCGGCAGTGCGGTGCTTCCGGTACTGTCCTGCAACGACGGCCGCAGCCAGGCGCAGGTTGCCGGGTTCGCACCAGCATTTTCGAACCAGCACGACGCCAGCTGCAGGGAGCCGTCGGCTTGCGGATTTTCGTCGACGTCGTTCCGACCGCAGCCGGCGAGCACGAGCAAGGCCAGCAACATCAGCAGGGATCGGCAAGGCTTGACGGTCGCCGGGGCGGGGACGCGACGGTGCGCACTGGCGTCGCTGACCCAAGGCGCCTGCGCGGTGCACACACTCGTCGGCACGGAGCTGACTCCTAGTTTTTCGCGTTGACCAGGGCCAGTGTGGTGTCGAGCATGCGATTGGAGAAACCCCACTCGTTGTCGTACCAGGCACAGACCTTGACCAGGGTGCCATCGGTGATCTTGGTCAGGGTCGCGTCATAGACCGAGCTGCGGGGATCGTGATTGAAGTCGATCGATACCAGCGGACCGGTGTTGATGCCGAGAATGCCCTTCAACGGCCCTTCGGACGCTTCGCGCACGGCATTGTCGATTTCTTCCTTGGTCGTCGGGCGGGCAGCGACAAAGACCAGATCGACGACCGAGACGTTGATCGTCGGCACACGCATCGCGAAGCCATCGAGCTTGCCGTTCAATTCCGGAAGCACCAGTCCGACCGCGGCGGCGGCACCGGTCTTGGTCGGGATCTGCGACATCGTCGCACTGCGTGCGCGGCGCAGATCGCTGTGAAAGACATCGGTCAGCACCTGATCGTTGGTATAGGCGTGGATCGTCGTCATCAGCCCGTGCACGATGCCGATCTTGTCATGCAATACCTTGGCCAGCGGCGCCAGGCAGTTGGTCGTGCACGATGCGTTGGAAATGACCTCGTCGCCAGCCTTGAGCACGCCGTGATTGACGCCGTAGACGACGGTGGCATCGACGTCGCTGCCGCCCGGCGCCGAGATGATCACCTTCTTCGCACCCGCTGCCAGATGCGCACCGGCCTTGACCTTGGAAGTGAACAGGCCGGTGCACTCGTGCACGACCTCGACGCCGTGCTCGCGCCACGGCAGTTTGGCCGGATCACGCTCGGCAAAAACCTTGATCCGGTCGCCATTGACGATCAGATCGCCACCGTCGACCTCGACCTGGTGCGGAAACTTGCCGTGCGCGGTGTCGAAACGCGTCAGGTGGGCATTGGTCTGCGCATCGCCCAGATCGTTGATCGCCACGATCTGGATCTCGTCGGTACGGTTGGACTCGTACAGCGCACGAAGGATATTGCGGCCGATGCGGCCGTAGCCGTTGATTGCAACCTTGACGGGCATTTCGCTGCTCCTGCGGACGGTCAAAGGGAGAGGGCCGGCCATTTTAGCCGATCCCCGGCCAATGCCGCTGCCGAACGCGCCGTGCGCTGCGCTTCGACCCGGATCGCCAGCCACATGCGCCATAATCGGTCAGCCGGACGAGGAAGCCACGATGCTGAGCAGCTACATCGAACGCGACGGCCGGGTCGAGGTGACGGAAACCATCGCCACCCTGCACGATACCCGCCTGATCTGGGTCGACCTGCTCGACCCGACCGAACAGGAGCGCCTCGCAGTCGAACAGCGTTTCGGCCTGAGTGTGCCGAGCCAGGCGGAAATGGCCGAGATCGAACCGTCCAATCGCCTATACGAGGAAGACGGTGCCCTGTTCATGACCGCGACCCTGGTCGCCCAGGTCGAAAGCGGCAGTCCGCTCAGCGCCCCGGTAACCTTCATTCTCGGCGAGCAGCATCTGATCACCCTGCGCTACATCGATCCGAAGTCCTTTCGCACCTATTCCGGCCATGTCCAGAAAGCGCGCCTGATCGACCTGCGGCCGGTCGGAATTCTGATCGGGCTGCTGGAGGCCGTGGTCGCGCGTCAGGCCGACATCCTGGAGCGGATCAGTCTTGACGCCGACCAGATCTCGATCCACGTATTCCGCGCCAATGAACAGGAACAACCAAAAGCACTGTCGGAATTGCTCAAGGACATCGGCCGTTGCGGTGAGCTGACATCCCGACTGCGCGAGGCCGTGGTCTCGGTGATTCGCCTGCTGACCTACTTCGGCCATCCGGAGAACGGTCATCGCAACGACGAAACCATGCGCGAACGGATCAAGACCCTCGGCCGCGACTTGGCATCACTAGGCGATTTTGCCAACTACCAATCGAACAAGGTGCAGTTCCTGCTCGATGCGACGCTAGGCCGGATCAATATCGAGCAGACCAATATCATCAAGATTTTCTCGGTGGCAGCGGCGGCCTTCCTGCCGCCAACCCTGATCGCGAGCATCTATGGCATGAACTTCGACATCATGCCGGAACTGCACACGGTCTACGGCTATCCGTTCGCGCTCGCCGCGATGGTGCTGTCGGCGGTGCTGCCGCTGTGGTACTTCAAGCGCAAAGGCTGGCTCTAATGCAGTTTCCGCCGGGGCCACCGACGTTGATGCCGCCCGCCTGCCGTTCGTTCCTCAACTGGCTGTGCCTGCTGACGTTCGCCGGCTCCGCGGCCGCGTTCGGACCGGACGGTCATCGCATCGTCGGCGAGCTGGCCGAGCGGCAATTGACACCGGACGCGCGAGCGCAGGTCCGGCGCCTGCTCGCCAGCGAGGCCGAACCGACCCTGGCCGCGATCGCGAACTGGGCGGATGAAGTTCGCTCCGATGAGGTCTGGCGCTGGACCGCGCCGCTGCACTACGTCAACTTTCCCCGCGACGGTGGCTGCCGATACCAGGCGCGGCGTGACTGCCGCAACCAACGCTGCGTCGTCGCGGCAATCCAGCGCTATGCGCGCGTGCTCGGCGCTCGCCGCGGCAGCGTCGACGAGCGTGCGCAGGCATTGCGCTTTCTCGTCCATTTCGTCGGCGACATTCACCAGCCGCTGCATGCCGGCTACGGCGACGATCGCGGCGGCAACACCTTCCAGATATTCTATGCCGGCCGCGGCAGCAATCTGCACGCGTTGTGGGACGGCGGCATCCTGCGTTCGGCCCGGCGCGATTGGCAGGCCCATGCCGAAGTCCTGGCACAGCGCAGGACCGTTGCCGAGCACACCTGGTCGCGAGACGCCGCCCAGCACTGGGCCGAGGAATCATGCCGTCTGATCGACCGTGCGGAGATCTATCCGGCCAGTCCGGGGCGCCTTCCTGCGGGCTATGTCGAACGGCAACTGCCGGTGGTCGAGCGCCAACTCGTGGTCGCCGGTGCGCGTCTGGCGGCGCTGCTGAATGCGCTCCTGGCCCGATCACCGTGAGCCTCGCGCAACCTTCGCATCCACGCGCGCATGAGCACCGACGCCGTCGTCGTTGAGACACCCTCGCGACGGCGGCTCCTGGCGCTGGCACTGCCGATCATCGCGGCGAACATCGCCACGCCCCTGGTCGGCCTGGTCGACCTCACCGTCATCGGCCGCACCGGAAGCACGACCGAAATCGCCGCGGTCGCGCTTGGCGCGCTGATCTTCAATTTTCTGTTCTGGGCGTTCGGGTTTCTGCGCATGGGCGCGACCGCACTGACCGCGCAAGCCGATGGCGCTGGCGACCAAGCCCAAGTGCGTGCCCACCTGCTGCGCGGCGGCCTGCTGGGTTTGGTGATCGGTGTCGCCATCGTGCTCGCGCAGTGGCCGATCCGCGAGTTGGCGTTTGCGGCATTCTCGACCACCGACGCCCTCGACCACGCTGCCCGCGCCTATTTCGATGCTCGAATCTGGGGCAGTCCGGCTGCCCTGGCGGGGTTCGCAATCTATGGCTGGTTGATCGGCCTGGGTCGCACCGGCGCCGCGCTGCAATTGCAGATCGTGCTGAATCTGGCCAACGTCGTGCTGTCGGTGCTGTTCGTCTACGGCCTGGACCTTGGCGTCGCCGGCGTTGGCGCCGCCAGCGCACTGGCGTTGTGGCTGCATCTGGGCGCCGCCGTGGTGATCATCGTGCGCGTGCTGCCGGGTCGCGCAGGCGGCAGCTTGGCGGCCGCGGCACTGTTCGACCGCCAGGCGCTGGGTCGACTGTTTGCAGTCAATCGCGACCTTTTCATTCGCACCCTGGCCCTGCTCGCCGGCTTTGCCTGGTTCAACGAAGCCAGTCTGCGTGAGGGTGCAGCAATGCTCGCCGGAAATGCCGTACTTTTGCAGTTCATCGCCGTTAGCGCGTACTTTCTCGACGCCTTCGCCCATGTCACCGAAGCCGTGACCGGCAAGGCCATGGGGCGGCGCGACTGGCCGGCACTCAAGCAGACCTTTGCCCGGGCCAGCGAACTCGCCGCCGGCTTCGCCCTGTTGCTCACAGCTGTGCTCTGGCTGTTCGGCGAATTCCTGATCCTGGCGATGACCACCGACCCGGGCACGCGAGAGATTGCCCTGCGCTACCTGCCCTGGTGCGCATTGGCACCGCTGCTAGGTTTCGCCAGCTGGCAACTCGATGGTCTGATGATCGGCACCACGCGCGGCGCCCTGATGCGCAACGCGATGATCGCCTCGCTGCTGATCTACCTGCTGCTGGATGCCGCCTTGCGGCCATGGCTCGGCGGCACCGGCCTGTGGCTGGCGTTCCTGGGCTACTACGTGGCGCGCGCAGTGACCCTGGCCGCCGGCTGGCCTGGCCTTCGCCGCGAGTTGCAAGCTGATGGCCAGGCGTACCATTCCAGACCAATCCCGTAGATCAAGAAGCCAGCTGCGCTCGCGTCCAGCGCACGATGTCGCCAGCGCCGACGGCACCGGGCTGACGCGCCAGTTCACGACCGGCAACGAACAGAATCAGGGTCGGAATACTGCGCACCGCGAATCGTTGACCGAGCTCCGGGTGTGCTTCGGTGTCGATCTTGGCGAGACGGATATAAGGCTCCAGTTCGATGGCGGCGCGCTCGAATTGCGGCGCCATCGATTGGCACGGGCCGCACCAGGGTGCCCAGAAATCGACCAGCAGCGGCAGCTGGCTGCGTTCGGCGTGGATGGCAAAGGTTGCCGCATCCAGGACCAGCGGCCGAGCAGTGAACAGCGCTTGCCGACAGCGACCGCAGGTCGGAGCCTCGCCCAGTCGCGCCGCCGGCGCTCGATTGAGCGTGTGGCAATGCGGACAGGCCAGGAGCAAGGCTTCGCTCACGCGCCGGCCTCGAAGCTCTTGTCGCCCAACAGGATACGGCCGTCGCCGTCGAGAACGCTGAGATCGACCTCCAGGCCCTGACGCACGCTTTGCGTAACCACGCAGAACTCTTCGAACTGCGCCAGCACGCGCTCCAGGTTGTGGTAGTCGGCGTTGACGCCAGGCAGATGCAGTTGCACCGAGGCGCTGGGAATGCGCCAACGTCCCTGTTCATTGCGCATCATCGTCGCACTGATTTCGGCGACCAGGGTACCCGGATCGTTCTTGTGCTTGCGCAGCGCGAACAACAGGCTGGCGATCAGACAGTTGGCGATCGACGCGAGCAACAGGCGCGACGGATTCGGTCCGCGATCACTTCCGAGCGGTGCCGGCTCGTCACTGAGCACGGTGTCCAGTTCGGTGCCGGGAAAACTGATCTTGAACGCGTAGTCGCTGTCCTGCTCGAGACGGACGTGAATCTGCGTGGCTTCGGTCATTGCGGGGTTCCTTGTGCTTGACTCGTCTGCGGCACCTCGACCCATAACGCGCCACGCAGATCGCCTTCGACGAAACCGATGGCCCGATCGTCGGGGTATAGGCGGGCGACGGCGTCGGCGATGCCGGGCGAAAGTTCGCGGCCGTGACAGAGCTGACACTGCGGCTCGACACGAATCCCACGCATCAACCGGAGGGCAATGCCGTCGGGCAGGTCGTCACTGAGCACCGCTACCTGGTCTTCGGGCGCCTGGCCGGCTGCCACCGCGGCTGCGAACCGATCCAGCACCGGCTGCTGCCATTCGTTCGCTGTATTGCCCGGATTGCGCACACGATCGGCGATCGCGACACGGCCCAGGCGCAGACCATGCACAGCCATGATCGCATCGGCGATCTGAGGGGCCTGGTCATGACAGAAGTCCAACGCCGACACCGGACCTTCACTGCCCATGTGTTCGCGCAGGGCGGTGCGCAGGCGGGTGGAGAACTCGCCGGCTGCGGCTTGGGCGCGTTCCAGGTCGGTCGGCGGACTTGCCTCCTCGACGACGGCGGACTCGTCGAGATCGACATCATGACGCTCGGCGCAGGCACCGAGCACGATCGCGGCGAGCAGGGCGAGGATGGAAACGGCGTTCGCAGGTATGGATTTCATCTTCGAGTGAACGATACCAGGGGTGATGGTCAACAGGCACGATCGCGCCACGATCCATCCCGAGCGAACCTTCGCTTCGCGGGCCGACCGCGGCGGCGGCGATTCATGCCGCCTGCGGCTCCCGGAGTCCCGACTGACGATGAAAAGCCGCGTAGTAGAGCAGCGGAATGACGACCAGGGTCAGTACAGTCGAAACCAGGATGCCGAAGACCAGCGAGATCGCGAGCCCGTTGAAGATCGGGTCGTCGAGAATGAAGAAGGCGCCGGCCATCGCCGCCAGCGCGGTCAGCGCAATCGGTTGCGCGCGCACGGCACAGGCCTCGACGACGGCCCGCTCCAGCGTTCGGCCCTGGGCCTGCGCGTGCTGGATGAAGTCGACCAGCAGGATCGAATTGCGCACGATGATCCCGGCCAGCGCGATCATGCCGATCATCGAGGTCGCGGTGAACTGCGCGTCGAGCAAGGCATGGCCCGGCATCACGCCGATCACGGTCAGTGGAATCGGCGCCATGATCACCAGCGGCACCAGGTAGCTGCGAAACTGAGCCACCACGAGGAGATAGATCAACAGCAGGCCGACGGCGTAGGCCATACCCATGTCACGGAAGGTCTCGAACGTGATCTGCCACTCGCCGTCCCATTTCACCGAGTAGCTCTCGACCGTGGTCGGTGCAGCGAAGAAGAACTGACGTAGCGGCCAACCGGCCACGTCACGCGCATCGATCTGTTTCACCAGGTCGAACATGCCGTACAAGGGACTGTCCAGGCGACCGGCTTCATCGGCCATGACATAGACGACCGGCAGCAGATCCTTGTGATGGATCGTCGCTTCCCAGTTCACACGCTGCACCTGCACGACCTCGGACAGCGGCACGAGCTGGCCGGAATGCCCGCGTACGCGCAGGGCAAGCAGCTGCTCCAGGCTGGCCTGATCCCCGGCCGGCAGCCGGATTCGCACCGGCACCGGATATTTCGACGCGCCGTCGCGCAGCCAGGTTGCATCGTGGCCGGACAGCGCCATCGCCAGGGTCTGGGCGATCTGCTGTTGATTCACGCCCAGGCGGGCGGCGCGGATGCGGTCGACGACGACCAGGTCGCGGCGGGCATCGGCTTCGACCGTGGTGTCGATATCGACGATTCCATCGCTGACCGCGAACATCCCCGCCAGCTCGCGCGCGATCGCACGCTGGCCGTCGTAGTCGGGTCCATAGACTTCGGCGACCAGGGGCGCGAGCACGGGCGGGCCCGGCGGCACCTCGACGATTCTTATCGATGCACCGGTCTCGGCTGCGATCGCGGCCAGGCGCGGTCGCAACTCCCGTGCGATCTCGTGACTCTTGCGCTGGCGCGCACGCCGATCGAGCAGGTTGACCTGCAGATCGCCCAGGTTGACACCCTGGCGCAGGTAGTACTGGCGCACCAGGCCATTGAAATTGATCGGCGCCGAGGTGCCAGCATAGCCCTGCACATGCACCACCTCGGGCACCTCGATCAATTCGGCGGCAAGACGCTTGAGCACGGCATTGGTGTCTTCGAGCGTTGTGCCCTCGGGCAGGTCTACCACGACCTGGAACTCGGACTTGTTGTCGAACGGCAGCATCTTCAACACGACCCATTGCATGGCGACCAGGGCGAACGCCAGCGCGACCAGTACCGCCATGCCGGCGAACAGGCCGTATCGGGCGCGGCGACCACGCCGTGAATCGAGGAACGGGCGGAACAGGCGTGTAAACCACGGATGCAGGCGGGCGGCCAATCCGACCAGCTCCTCGTTCCCGCCTTGGTGCTGAAGTCGGTGCTGCGGATCGGAGTCTGTCGAAACTTCGTGGACCTGACCGGCGCCGCCGCCGGCCGGAACCGGATCCGTCGCGGCGACGCCGAGACCCGACGCCGCCGGGTCGCCGTGCCGGCGCAGCAGCTTCCAGGCCAGCCACGGCGTGACCGTCAGGGCAACCTGCTTGGACAGCAGCATGCCGACCGAAGCATTGATCGGGATCGGCCGCATGTACGGCCCCATCAAGCCGCTGACGAAGGCCATCGGCAACAGCGCGGCAATCACGGTGAATGTCGCCAGGATGGTTGGGCTGCCGACCTCGTCGACCGCTGGCGGAATCGCCTGCAACAGGGATTTCCCGCCACGCGCCATATGTCGATGGATGTTCTCGACGATGACGATGGCGTCGTCGACCAGGATGCCGATGGCAAAGATCAACGCGAACAACGAAACCCGGTTCAGGGTGAAGCCCATGAACCAGGATGCAAACAGGGTCAGGGCCAGGGTCAGTACGACCGCAGTACCGACCACGATCGCCTCGCGCCAACCCAGCGCCGCCAGCACCAGCAGCACCACCGCGCCGGTTGCGAATACGAGCTTCTGAATCAGGGTCATCGCCTTGTCGGTCGCGGTGCGGCCGTAGTCGCGGGTGATCTCGACCTGCACCCCCTGCGGCAGATGGCTGCGTCGCAGCCCATCCAGTCGCAGCCGGATCGCCTCGGTGATGTCAGCAGCATTGCTGCCCGGCTGTTTGGCGATCGCGATCGTCACCGCCGGTGCTTCGCCACCGGCCGGTCCGCCCTCCGTGATTGAAGCCGCGCCGGAGAACGTGGTCATGTGCCAGACGTAGTTCCGCGGCAGGTCGGCACCTCGACGAATGCTTGCGACATCGGACAGGTACAGCGGCCGACCCTCGCGCAAGCCGATGACCAGGCCGGCGACTTCGCCGACATCGGCCAGCCAGGTACCGGCGGTCAGCGGCACGTTGCCATCGCTGCCGACTCGCTCGCCGGCATGCACAGCGAGATTGCTCGCCGCCAGCGCTGCGGCCAGGTCTTCGACTGCCATGCCGTAGGCCGCCAGGCGGGTCGCGTCCAGTTCCACGATGGCCGCGCGCTCCGGGGCACCGACGGTATAGACATCGCGCGTGCCGCGTACGCGCTTGAGTTCGGTCTCCAGCGTGTGTGCGACCTCGGCCAGGTCGGTGCCACCGCGCTGTGGGTCGTCGGTCCACAGCGTCAAGGTCATGACCGGCACGTCGTCGATGGCCATCGGCCGCACCAGCGGCTGACCGACGCCGAGTCCGGGCGGCATCCAGTCGGCATTGGAATAGACCTGGTTGTAGAGCCGGACCACGGCGTCCTGACGCGGCACGCCGACCTCGAACTCGACCGTGATCACGGCGCTGCCAGGGCGGCTGACCGAGTACACGTGTTTGACGCCATCGATCTCGGCCAGGACCTGTTCCAGCGGATAGCTGATCAGATTCTCGACATCATGGGCCGGCGCGCCGGGAAACGGCACGAAGACATTGGCCATGGTGACGTCGATCTGCGGCTCTTCCTCGCGCGGCGTCACCAGCACCGCG
>CAZFUH010000042.1:0-16463 GCA_964522235.1 uncultured Rhodanobacteraceae bacterium | reverse complement strand
CCGCAAGTGATTGATCGAAAAAGGAACGTTGTCCTTGGCACGCGGTATGCTTGACCTGGGCCATGGACATCCAACGCTCTGATCTCAAACTGAAAAAGCAGCGCAAGCGCATCCTTTATGGCGCGTTGATCACAACCGGCATCGTCGTCGTCGGCATCCTCATTGCCCGGCTTGAGCCGGCAGCGCCGAGCGTCGACCGCGGCACGGTCTGGACCGACACCGTCAAGCGTGGCCAGATGCTTCGCGAAGTGCGCGGACCGGGCTCCCTGGTGCCCCGTGAAATTCGCTGGATCGCCGCGGAGACCGAGGCCCGGGTCGAGCGCATCGTCGTTCGCCCGGGTGCCGTGGTCGAGCCAGACACGGTGATCCTGGAGCTGTCCAATCCGGTCGTGCAGGATCATCTGGCGGCAGCGCAATCCGAGTTCGTCGCCGCCGAGGCCAACTACATGGCTCGACAGACCGATCTGGAAAGCCAGTTGCTCGATCAGCGCGCGCGGCTGGCCGGCTTCGAAGCCGAGTACGAGGGCGCGCGGCTGCAGGCCGATGCCGAGCGCGACCTGTCCGAGAAGGGCATCATCTCGCGCATCCAGTACCAGCGCTCCCAGCTCAGCGCAGACAGTCTGCAGGTGCGCGTGGAGCTGGAGCATGATCGCATCGCAAAGACCCGACAGAACATCAGCAAGCAGCTTGAGGCCGAACGCGCGCGCATCGACCAGCTGGCCCGCACTCGGGATCTGCGCCAGCGCCAGGCCGACGCGCTGCAATTGCGTGCCGGCATAGCAGGGGTCTTGCAGCAGGTGCCGGTGCAGGAGGGCCAGCAGGTGCTGGCCGGAACCAATCTGGCCCGGGTGGCGCGACCGGACGAATTGATGGCGGAACTGCGCATTGCCGAAACCCAGGCCAAGGACATCGTCGTCGGCCAGGCGGTCAAGGTCGATACCCGCAACGGTATCGTCATGGGCGAGGTGATGCGCATCGATCCGGCGGTACAGAGCGGTACGGTCCAGGTCGATGTGCACCTGGTCGGTCAGCTGCCGCCGGGTGCTCGTCCGGATCTGTCGGTCGACGGCACGATCGAGATCGAGCGCCTGGACGATGTTCTCTATGTCGGTCGTCCGGCATTCGGACAGCCCGAATCGCAGACCACCTTGTTCCGGATCAACGGCGATGGCCAGGCCTTGCGCGTGCCGGTGCAACTGGGACGAGCGTCGGTGAATCTGATCGAGGTCGTGCAGGGTCTGAGCGAGGGCGAACAGGTGATTCTTTCCGACACATCGACCTGGGACCAATACGACCGGATCCGCTTGAATTGACAAGGGTGCGCGAGAACCGTTGCCCGCCATCAACCCTGCTTCCTGGATTTCACAGAGACCTTAGACCATGACTACCCCGACTTCTGCGCAACCCCTGATCAAGATGGACGCGATCAAGAAGGTGTTCCTGACCGACGAAGTGGAGACCCACGCCCTGTCCGGAGTGCATTTCGACATTCACGGCGGCGAGTATGTATCGATCTCCGGACCGTCCGGTTGCGGCAAGTCGACCCTGCTCTCGATCCTGGGCCTGCTCGATACCCCTAGCGAGGGCAGCTATCTGCTCAATGGCCGGCAGGTCGAGGACATCGGCCCGTCTGAGCGAGCTCGCATCCGCAACAAGGAGATCGGCTTCATCTTTCAGGCTTTCAACCTGATTGGCGACTTGACCGTGTTCGAAAACGTCGAGCTGCCGCTGACCTATCGCGATGGCATGGCCAAGGCCGAGCGCCGGGATCGCGTGCAGGCGGCGCTGGAGCGGGTGGGTATGGCGCACCGGCTCAAGCACTATCCGGCGCAGCTTTCGGGCGGTCAGCAGCAGCGCGTTGCGGTTGCCCGTGCCCTGGTTGGTCAGCCGTCGATCCTGCTCGCTGATGAGCCGACCGGCAACCTGGACTCGAAGAACGGTGAGGCGGTAATGACTCTCCTGGACGAATTGCACAAGGGCGGCGCAACCATCTGCATGGTCACCCATGATCCGCGCTATGCCGAGTTTGCTGATCGCAAGATCTTCATGTTCGACGGCAGTGTCGTCGATGAGGACACCATGCATCGCCTGCGCAAGGAGGAGGACGCGCGCCTGTTCCGGCGCGGCAGCGAGCCGGTCACCGCAGGAGCGTGAGCATGGAGCTGAGGCCCGCGCTTTGGCAGCTGCTGGCCGCGCCGGACCCTTCTGCTCGTTGCCGTGATCGTCGGCGCGTTCGAGCCGGGCGTGGTCGCGTTCATTGCGCTGCTGTTGACCGCTGCTGCAATGCTGGCGTGCCTGCTGCCGGCGCCGCGCGCCGCGCGTGTCGACCCGATGGTCGCGTTGCGTAGTCGATGATGACGAGCTATCTGGAGAAACTTCAATGATCGATGCCTTTAAGTACGATCTGCGCTACAGCCTGCGCAGCCTGCTGGCGAAACCGGGTTTCATGTTTGCCGCAGTGCTGACCCTGGCACTGGGCATCGGTGCCAACACGGCGATTTTCAGTGTCATCAATGGACTGCTGCTGAAGCCGCTGCCGTATGCCGAAGGTGAGCGCCTGGTGCTGGTGCACAATGTCTATCCGAAGATGGGCCTTGATTATGCCGGCACGTCGATCCCGGACTATTTCGATCGCCGCGAGCAGGCGCCGGCACTGGCCGATCTGGCGATCTACCATGGCCAGAGCATGAACATGGCCGCAGATGGCGCGCCACAGCGCCTGGTCGGCTTGCGGACCTCGGCGTCGCTGTTCAGTACGCTCCAGGCCGCGCCGCTGCTCGGGAACGTGTTCGATGATCAGGCCGAACAGCCGGGGCAGGATCAGGTCGCGGTGCTCAGTCACGCACTATGGCAGAGCCAGTTCGCGGCAGATCCAGGTGTGCTCGGTCGCGACATCCGTCTGAACGGCGTCAGCTATCGCATCATCGGCGTCATGCCGGCTGACTTCGTGTTCCCGAATCAGCATACGCAGTTGTGGACCCCGTTCGCGTTCACGCCCGGACAAAGAAGCGACGACGAGCGCGGCAACGAGTATTCGGAAAGCATTGGCCGCTTGGCGCCGGGAGCGACGATCGATCAGCTGCATGCCCAACTCGACGCGATCATTGCCCGCAACGCCGAGCGCATTTCCGGCCTGGACGATCCACGTGCATCGAGTGTGGCCGAGTTCTACCGGCAGGGTGGAATGCTCGGCCGGGCGATGCCGTTGCGGGATCGCTGGGTCGGCGATGTCCGCTCGATCCTGTGGCTGCTGCAGGCTGTGGTTGCCTTTGTGCTGTTGATCGCCTGCGCCAATGTCGCCAACCTGATGTTGACCCGGGTTTCCGCGCGCCAGAAGGAGTTGTCGGTACGCAGCGCCCTGGGTGCGAGCCGGGGCCGGATCATGCGGCAATTGTTGATCGAGTCGATGCTGCTTGCCCTGGCTGGCGCGGTTACCGGCGTCCTGGTCGCCTATGTCGGTCTGCAACTGCTGGACGCCTTGAATCTGACCCAGAGTCCGTTGCGCAGCGCGATCGGCATCGATCCGCAGGTGCTGCTGTTCACCCTCGTGCTTGCAACACTGACCGGCTTGGTGTTTGGTCTGGTTCCGGCACTCATGCAGTCCGATGGCAGATCGTTCGAGACCTTGAAGGAGGGCGGTCGTGGCAACACCGGCGGTCGCGCGGCGCGCGTTACCCGCGGTGCCCTGGTGGTCGCGCAGATTGCCATGTGCGTGACCTTGCTGATCGGCGCCGGTTTGCTGATCCAGAGTTTCGACCGGCTGCAGAACGAAGATCCAGGCTTCCAGCGCGATGGCCTGGTGACGGTGCGGCTGGACCTGCCGGACAGCAAGTACACCGATGACGCCGGAATCGCCCGCTTCTACGAGCGTACGCTGGAGGAACTGCGCGCCATTCCCGGCGTCACCGACGCCGGCTATGTCAGCAATCTTCCGTTTGGCCAGAGCACCTGGCAAAGCTCCTATGTCGTCGAGGGCCAGGATGAGAACGCCGGCGAAGCGCGGCCGCATGGTTTCGTCCGTGTCGCCGACGAGTCGTTCTTTCGTGCCATGGAGATTCCCTTGCTGGCCGGGCGCTACTTCACGGTAGCCGACAGCGCGCAGGCGGAACGGGTGGTGATCGTCGACGAATTGCTGGCAAACAAGTACTTTCCTGACGGTGCGGTCGGTCGTCGTCTCCGCAGCTCCGGCCCGGAGGACGGAAATCCCTGGTGGACCATCGTCGGCGTCGTCGGCACGGTCAAGCACGGCAGTCTCGCCGCCGAAATGACCAAGGAGGCGTACTACTTTCCGTACCAGCAGTTCCCGTACACCCGCTTCGACAATCGTGGTGGTTTTTTCACCGTCAAGACTGCGCTGTCGACTGGTGGATTGATCGAGCCGATTCGACAGGCCGTGTTGCGGGTCGATCCCGAGCAGCCGATCTACGACATTCGTACCCTGGATGAGCGCATCGCGCTGTCGCTTCAGGGACGGCGCGCGCCGATGCTGCTGCTGATGCTGTTCGCCGGTGTCGCCCTGCTGCTGTCCGCAGTCGGAATCTACGGCGTGCTTGCCTACTCGGTCGCGCAGCGCACCGGCGAACTGGGCGTGCGCATGGCGATCGGGGCCCAACGCGGCGATGTTGTCCGCATGGTGCTGGGTCAGGGTGGTCGCATCGCCGGCTTTGGCCTGGGCCTGGGTCTGCTGGGGGCGCTCGCGTTGGGTGGTGTACTCAGCAATCAACTGTTCGGCATCTCGCGATTCGATCCACTCACCTTTGCTGCCGTAATCGTCGTGCTCGGTGTGGTCGCCTTGCTCGCCTGTTGGTTGCCGGCGCGCCGTGCGGCCCGGGTCAGCCCGACCCAGGCGCTGCGCTACCAATGAACCGGACGGGGACGCAACCATGTTGATGCACGAGATTCGCAATGCCGGGCGACGGCTGTCGGCGCGGCCCGGCTACAGCTTGCTTTCGGTCAGCGTGCTTGGCCTGGGCCTGGGTGCGATGTTGTTCCTGCTCAGCGCGGTCAATGGACTTGTGCTGGAGCCGATGCCCTTCCCGCACGCCGAACGCCTGGTCTCGTTCGGCGCTCTGCGCGAGGGCGACATCGGTGTCGGTGGCATGAACAACGATGATCATGTGCGCCTGGCTCGTGAGCTGCATAGCTACGAGGCGATCGGCACCTACGACGAGATGACCGTCAACATCAGTCTCGGTGATGCCGGTCCGCGCCGGTACAGCGGGGTGTTTCTGAGTCATGAGATGACTGGGCTTCTGGGCATGCAGCCGTTGTTGGGGCGACCGTTCAATGCCGCCGACGACGTCCCCGGAAACGATCCGGTGATCCTGATCTCACACCATGTCTGGCGCGACGACTTCGCTGCCGATCCGGCCGTGATCGGACGCAGCTACCGGATCAACGGCCGGACTGGCACGATCGTCGGCGTCATGCCGCCGGAGTTCCGCTTTCCTTTCCGTCAGGAAGTCTGGCTGGCCCGGCGCGCATTCGAGGGCTCTGACTTCGGTGCTCAGACCGTCGCGCGCCTGCGCCCGGAGGTGACGCTTGCGCAGGCGCGGGCCGAATTGGAGTCGGTCGCTCAGACGCTGGGCGATGAGCTGGTCGTTCAGCGAGGCGGTGGACAGCTGGTGCTGAAGCCGTTGTCCGTGCGCTTCGTCAACGAAATGACCCGCAGCATCGTCTGGATGATGTTTGCCGCCGGCGCCCTGGTGCTGCTGCTGGCTTGCGCGAACGTCGCCAACCTGCAGCTGTCGCAGATTCTCAGCCGACGACGCGAACTGGCCGTACGCAGCGCGCTCGGCGCCGGACGCGGTCGCTTGCTGCGCGAGCTGTTGTTTGAAAGCCTGCTGCTCAGCATTTCCGCCACCGTGATTGCCTTGGTACTGGCGCACCTAGGCGGTCGCTGGATCATCGACGTGTTCGTTGCCAGCGATGATGCACCCGTTTACTACGTCAGCTTCGACATCGATGCGCGCATGATCGGGTTTGCCGCCTTGGCCGCGCTGGCAACGACGCTGCTGGCCGGCTTGCTGCCGGCGTTGCGAGCAGCGAGCGCCGATGTTCAAGATGCATTGCGCGATGGCGAGAAGGGCAGTAGCGGCGGCGGCTTTGCCCGCTTCGCCAAGGCCCTGGTCGTCGTCGAGGTTGCGTTGACGGTCGTGCTCCTGGTTGGCGCCGGCATGTTCATCCGGGCAATGAACAATGTGCTGGCATTCGATTTCGGCACCAGGGTTGATCCCAGTACGGTGATGACCGGTCGCGTCGGCCTGTTTCCCGAGCAATACCCGAGCGGTGCCGAGCAGGCGCGCTTCTTTGAACGCGTCGCCGAACGTCTGCGCGCCGAGCCCGGCGTACTGGCAGCGTCGGTGGCGAACAGTCTTCCGGGTACCGCTTCCGGCGGATCCAGACGCTTCGCTGCTGAGGGTGAGCCGCGTCCCGGGGCCAGCTATCCGCGCGCCCTGGTCGGTCAGGTCGATGATCATTTCGCATCCACCTATGGTCTTCGCGTCACCGCCGGCCGCTTTTTCGACGCTCGCGATCAGGCCGACAGCGCGCCGGTCGCGGTGATCGACGCGCGCATGGCGCAGGCCTTGTGGCCTGGGCGTGATCCGCTCGGCCGCCGGTTCGTCGTCGATCCGGAGACCGAGCGGACACGGACGCTGACCGTGGTCGGGACGCTGGAACCCGTGCATCTGGAAAGCGCGGACGACGCAGTACTTCCGACGTTCCTGGTGCCATTGCGCCAGGACACCCCTCGCTTCGCGACGCTGGCGGTACGCCTGCCGGGTGACGCCGCCGGTTTCGGCCCGCGTCTGGCAGCGATCGTGCGTGGCGAGGATGCCGACACTCCGGTGTATTGGCTGCGCACCCAGGAGCGAGCAATCCAGATGGGGCGGGTCGGGCCGGTGGTGCTGACACAGATCTTTACCGGCATCGGTTTGCTGGCCCTGGTGCTGGCTGCCGCCGGTCTGTACGGCGTACTCGCATTCGCGGTCGTGCAACGCACACGCGAGATCGGTATCCGACGTGCCATCGGTGCCGGCCGCCGAGGCATTGTCGGCACCGTCGGCAGCCGCGTGCTTTGGCAGGTCGCGCTGGGTTTGGCAATCGGGATCGTGCTGGCACTGCCTTGGTCGAGTCTGTTGGCAAACCCTGCATTGCAGACGCGCGGCTATGATCCGGCCGTGTTCATTGCCGTCGTCATGGTAGTCGTTGTGGTCGCGGTGTTGGCTGCGCTGGCGCCATTGTGTCGTGCCTTGCGCGTCGATCCAATGGTCGCGCTGCGCAACGAGTGATCGAAGGTGATCATCGCGATCCGCGCATGTACGAAAGCGGACACGGTCGAATCGACATTCCCTTGGAATGAAGCGCGACTATCCATGGCACGCGGTTTGCTCCGCACGACAACAACGAATCGCAGGCCTTCCGGACATGAGCATAGCAACTGATTTCCGCTTCGCACTCCGGCGTATCGGACGCCATCCGGGCTACGCCATGGGCCTGATCGCGACCTTGGCCTTGGGTATCGCCGTGTCGGCGGCGATGTACAGCGTGGTTCACGGCGTCGTCGTCAAAGGGTTGGACTATCCGCATCCGGATCGCTTGCTGGTCTTGAAGTCGGCGAACAGCCAGATCGGCGGCGATGCGATGGCGCTGAGCGGTGCCGAGGCCGAATCGCTGATCGAAATCGAGCAGGGGATCGATTCGGCCGGCTACTACTTCTGGGGCGGCGCGACCTATCTCGGCGGAGAGACCCCGCGGATGGTGTCGGGCATCCATGTCGGCGGCGATTTTTTTCAAACGCTGGGCGTATCGCCGCAACTGGGGCGATGGCTGGTTGCCGAAGATGGCGGTGCAGACGCCCGGATCGTGCTCGGTCACGGCCTGTGGCAGGAGTTGTTCGGCGGCGATCCCGGCGTACTTGGCCAGCCGTTTCCGATGGCGGGCATGACCGCGACTATCGTCGGCGTGATGCCGGCGGGCTTTGGCTACCCCGCCGAGGGAGTCGGTTATTGGATCGGCCACGACATGACCGATCTCCGCGCCGATGTCGGTCTGTACCAGAACGCCCGCTTTTTCTCCGCGATCGCGCGCATGCGCGCAGGTATCGCCGTGGATTCGGCAGTCGAAGCGCTGCATCAACACTCGCTGCGACTGGCGGATGCCCAGGGAGCGGCGCTGCGCGACTGGCAGTTGCGTGCAACGACCCTGCTCGATGACACGGTCGGTACGGTTCGGCCAGTGTTGCTGGCGTTGTTGCTGATCGCTGCACTGGCCCTGCTGGTCGCGTGTGCCAATGCCGTCAACCTGGTCGTGTTGCGTGGCGTTGCACGGATGCAGGAGTTGGCTGTGCAACAGGCGCTGGGCGCGAGCGGCGGACGACTGGCTCGTGCTTTGTTCCTGGAGACGATCGTACTTGGCGTGATCGCCACTGTGTTGGGCATCTTGCTGGCGGCCGTGGCATTGCGCTACTTCGTCGGTATCGGTGACAGCGGCGTGCCGCGTTCGGGCAATGTCGGGTTGAGTCTGCCGGTGTTGGTTGCTGCGGCGGCATTTGGTCTGCTGGCCAGCCTGGTCGCAGCGAGCGTACCTGCCTGGCGTCTTCGTCGTGTTGACGCCGCCGGCGCACTGCGCAGTGGCGACACGCGGGTCATCGGCATCGGCGGACTTGGGCGTGCGCTGCCGGTCCTGGCCTGTGCCGTTTCAGTCGGTGGTCTGGCCGCAGCCTTGCTGCTCGCGGGCAGCCTCTGGAAGCTGGAGCGCGTCGCGATCGGCTATGAAACTGCACCGGTGCTCGGGCTGCAGTTGTTTCGCGATCCTGATCCCAGCCCTGGCGGCTACGCGAGCGAGTTGATCCGGACGCTGCGTGCGGTCCCTGGCGTGGCGGAGGCGGCGACCATGAGTTCGATGCCTCTGAGCCCGATCGGTGCCATCCCGGTCGATGTCACCGTGCCCGGCCGTGAATTGCGCGAGCCGCTGATGCCGAATGTGCGTACGGTTTCCGGTCCGGCGCATGATGTTCTCGGTTTGACACTGTTGCGCGGGCGTTGGCTCGGCGACGGTGACCATGCCGGCAGTGAGCCGGTCGCAGTGGTCAACCAGTCGTTCGCGGAGCGCGTGTTTCCCGCTCAGGATGCAATCGGGCAGACGATCTCGGTACCGCCGTTCGGAACCAGCGGCGCGCGGCGCAGCTTTCGAATCGTCGGCATCATGGCCGATGCCCGGATGAAGTCCGTGCTGAAACCGGCCGAGCCGGAGTTGTGGCTGCCCGATGCGCAGTACTGGGTCAGTTCGATCACGGCTCTGATGCGTGCTCACAGCGATCCTGCATCGTTGTTGCAACCAGCGCAGCGCGCGGTCTGGGCTCTGCACCCGGACCAAGGCATCCATTTGAGCCCGTTGCTGGCGGCGCTGCGAGATCGCCAGCTGCGGACACCGCGCTTTTTCGCTCGCAACGCCGGTGCATTCGCGTTTCTTGCACTGCTGCTGTCGGCGATCGGCGTGCATTCGGTGGTCGCGTTCCAGATGACCCGGCGCCGACGCGAATTCGCATTGCGTCTGGCCCTGGGGTCGGATTCCCGGCAATTGGCCGGGCGCGTACTGCGTAGCGGCTACGGCCTCGGCCTGCCGGCGGCGCTGATCGGTGCCATGCTCGGATTGGCCTTCGCCCAGGTATTGCAGTCCGCCGTGGTCGGCATGGACGGTGCCGGCGTCTGGGCGACGGTCGTCGCCGCACTGTTGTTGCTGGTGATCGTCGGTCTGTCCTGCTTGCGCAGCGTGTTCGCTGCGGTGCGAACCGAGCCGATGCTGGCCCTGCGCAGCGATTGAGTTCGATACCAGGCATCGGTGAGACTTCAAGGAGACACAGATGAACGGACGATGGCTGATCGGTTTGCGCCATGCACTGCGCGGTCTTCTGCGACGGCCTCTGGCGAGTACCAGCGCGGTGTTGACCCTGGCACTGGCGTTGTCGGCCAGCGCTGTATTGCTATTGGCGCTGCACGCTCTCTACTGGGCGCCATTGCCCTACGGCAATCACGAGCGCATCCATGTGGTTCAGGCCGACTTGAGTCGCATTGGCGTGCCCGAGGGCGGCATGTCATGGGCGTTGGCCAATGAGGTTGAGAAGTTGCCGGCAGTGGCGGCACTGGCAGCGTGGGAGACCGAGCGCGTCGCGATGCGGATTGGGGAGTATCCAGAGTCGGTAGGCGCAGTGTTGGCCGAACCCGACCTGTTTACCGTGCTGGGCCAGGGTGCAATCGCCCTAGGCCGAGCCATCGGTGAGGATGACATTGCCACAGGCGAGGCGGTCGCCATCGTCAGCGACGAATTTGCTCGCGAGTTGTTCGGCAGCGCCGAAGCAGCCTTGGATGCCGAACTGCTGATCAATGGCGCCGGGCATCGGGTGATCGGAGTTCTGGCAGCTGGCGCTGGATTTCCCGATCGCGAACGGCGGTTGATCCTGCCGCTGCGCACGCCGGCCGAAAACCAAGACTTGAGCGGTGGAATCGGTGCGATCCAGACCGTGATTCTGCTGACTGACCGCACGACCGGCGATCAGCTCCAGCACCAGCTGGACACCCTGACCGATCGTCTCGTCGCCGGTAGCGATGAATTCAAGGCAATGCAAGACATTACGGGCTTGCATCTTCGTACGATGTCCTGGCGCGAACGTACCGCCGAGGGCATTGCCGGCACCCTGGGATTGCTCGCAGCGGCTCTGGCCGGTCTGCTGCTGGCCGGAAGCAATGTATCCAATGTCTTGATGGAGCGATACGCGGCCCGGCGCGGAGAACTCGCAGTGCGCATCGCGTTGGGCGCGACGCGGGCCCGATTGGTGCGCCTGGTGACTGCCGAGGCCGTGTTGTTGTCGGTGCTCGGTTGGCTGCTTGGTCTGGCCCTATGCGCAGCAATTTTGGCGATCCAGCAACGCTGGCAACTCCTGGACTTGCCGACCGGCTTCACGCTGGTCTTCGCCTGGCCGCCGCTGCTGGCTTCGCTGTTGCTGACCGCGTTGTTGTCGTTGTTGACTGCATTGTTTCCGGCCTGGCTCGCCGCCCGTGTTCAGGGCAGTCGGGTCGATCTGGCCCAGCGCGGTGGTACTGATGGTCAGGCGCAACGGGTTCGGCGTGCTCTTGTGGTCTGCCAGAGCGCAGTCAGCGTCGCCTTGCTCGTGGTCGCGGCCCTGCTTGGGCGCAGCCTGGCGGGTTTGTGGCAGGTTGATCCCGGCTATTCGCGCGAGGGCGTATTGACGGCGGAAATCGAGCCACGGGGCGAGCGCTATGCGGCACCGGAATCGCGCCTGGCACTGGCGCAGCGGCTGATCGACGAAAGCACCGGGTTGCCGGGAGTCGCCGCTGTCGGCATTTCGGCAATGCTGCCATTCGGCAGCAACTACAGCATGTCCTCGTATGAGATCGATGCCCTCACTGACCCTGAGCAGCCGCCGGTCGCGCTTTCCAGCTCGGTCAGCGCTGGGTATTTCGAGGCAATGGGCATTCCTCTGCTGCGAGGCCGTGCCTTCAGTGCCCAGGAAGATCGCGAGATCGCGTTGCCAGTGGCGATCATCGACCAGCGTTTGGCGAGCCGACATTTCGGCACTGAAAGTCCGATCGGCCGACGCCTTCGGCTCGGTCCCGGCGATTGGCTGGAGATCGTCGGCGTCGTCGGGGCGGTACGGCAGATCGATCTTGCCGACGATGCCGAAAACGGCCAGATCTATCTGCCGATGGCCTGGGCTGCACCCCAGAGCATCTATCTGGTGCTGCAAACCCAGTTGCCAATTGCCAGTGTGCTGCCTGGCCTTCGCCACCTGTTGCAGAAGATCGATGCCGGCGTGCCGATACGGCGGACGTTGACGATGGAGCAGCGTCTTGATCACAGTCTGCGTGGGCGCTCCGGTCCGCTGGCCATCGTCGCTTTCTTTGCCGCGGTCGCCGTCCTGCTGGCGGGATTGGGCCTGTATGGCTTGCTGGCGACCGCCGTGGTCGAGCGCAGACCGGAGATCGGGGTGCGTCTGGCCCTGGGTGCACAGCGTCGCGATATCATTCACGGCGTACTCGGTGACGGCTTGCGCCTGGTCATCATCGGCATCGTTGTCGGCATGGTGATCGCTGCGTTGGCGGTTCCGTTGCTGCGCCACCACCTGTACGGTGTCGGCGCCGTCGACCCGGTGAGCTATGCCGTTTCTGGTGCCCTGCTGCTGGCGATTGCCCTGATCGCGACCGTGTTTCCAGCCTGGCGCGCCGCCCGTGTCCAGCCCGCGCATGCGCTGCGCAACGAATGAACACGGCCGCATTCCATTCGCCGCTTTCGCAAGAGAATCGACCAATGATCGAATTGAAGAACGTCGAACGCAGCTACCCGCTGGCGGGTGGTCGAAGTTGGGTGTTGCGCAATATCAACCTGCAGATCGACGCCGGCCAGTTCGTGTCGATCATGGGGCCGTCCGGCTCGGGCAAGACCAGTCTACTGAACGTGCTTGGTCTGATGGATACGGAATTTCAAGGCGAGTATCGGCTCGACGACCAGCAAGTGGACAAGCTTGGCGGCAAGCAGCGCCAGGCTTTGCAGCGCGAGGCGATTGGCTTCATCTTCCAGCACTACCACTTGATCGACGATCTTACCGTTGCCGAGAACCTGGATCTGCCGCTGTCATACCGCGACATCAAGGGTGCCGAACGCAAGGCCAGGGTCGCTGACATCCTCGATCGCTTCCAGATCGTCGGCAAGAAGGACTTGTATCCAAGACAGCTGTCCGGCGGTCAGCAGCAGCTGGTCGCCGTGGCCCGCGCGGTGATCACCCGGCCAAAGCTGCTGCTCGCGGACGAGCCGACCGGCGCCCTGCATTCCAGCCAGGGTTCGATGATCATGGAACTGCTTGCGGAGTTGAATCGCGACGGTGCGACCATTGTCCAGGTCACGCATGCGAAGGAGAATGCGGGTTACGGCAACCGGACGGTCGAACTGTTTGACGGCTGGTTGAAGGAGTCCGATTAGCGGACAGAAGCCCGCCGCACCGCGAACGGGAAGTCTCGATTCACCTGTCCCTATACTTGCTCATGCTCAAGAATATTGAAATTCTGATTGCCGACGACCAGCGCGATGTGCTGGAGGCATTGCGGCTGCTGCTCAAGGGTGAGGGCTACCGCACGATCAGCGCCGGCAGTCCCGGCGAAGCCGTCGAAGCGGTCAAGCAGCAATCGCCGGCCCTGGTTCTGATGGATTTGAACTATACCCGCGATACCACCTCTGGCCAGGAGGGGCTGGATCTGCTGGCGCAGATTCGCGCTGTAGACAGTGAGGTTCCGGTCGTCGCGATGACCGCCTGGGGCAGCATCGAACTGGCGGTCAAGGCGATGCAGGCCGGGGCGGGCGACTTTCTTGAGAAGCCCTGGGACAACCGGCGCCTGCTGAGCATCGTCCGCAACCAGCTTGCGCTGGCCGCATCGCGGCGAGAGACGGCCCGGCTGAAGCGCGAGAATGAGATTCTGAAGGCTGGTGACGATGGCGAATTCATCGCCGATTCGACGCCGATGCGGGCCTTGCTGGAGCAGGTGCGTCGTGTCGCGCCGACCGACGCCAACGTCCTGGTGCTGGGCGAAAACGGCACCGGTAAGGGCGTGATTGCACGGCTGCTGCATATGAACTCGGCGCGAGCCGAGCAGCCGCTGGTCAAGGTCAACATGGGCGGGATCGCCGAGACCGTGTTCGAGTCGGAAATGTTCGGCCATGTTCGCGGTGCCTATACCGATGCCAAGGGCGACCGCATCGGACGCTTCGAGCTCGCCGATGGCGGCACCCTGTTTCTCGACGAGATCGGCAATATTCCGGTCTCGCAACAGCCCAAGCTGTTGCGGGTACTGGAGGATGGCGAACTGGAGAGGCTGGGTTCGTCGCGCACGGTCAAGCTCGATGTTCGCCTGATCAGCGCGACCAATGCCGACCTGGAAGCGGAAGTGGCTGCCGGCCGATTTCGCAAGGATCTGATGTACCGGTTGAATACAGTCAGCCTGGTGGTGCCGCCGCTGCGCGAGCGCCGTGACGATATCGTGCCGATGGCGCGGGCTTTTCTGGCGCGGGCGACCGTACGTTACCAGCGCGACGACATGAGTCTGGCGCCGGCCGTCGAACGCGCCTTGCTGTTGTACACCTGGCCCGGCAATGTCCGTGAGCTTGCGCATCTGATGGAGCGAGCCGTGTTGATGGCGCCGGGCAGCCAGATCCAGACCGACGACCTGGGCTTGCCCGCGATGACGGCGACCGACGCGACCGAGCCGACATCGATTGGAAACGGTCAGGTGAAGGGCGAAGCGCTGGAAGGCCTGACGCTGGATGCCGCCGAGGACTTGCTGGTACGGCGGGCGCTGGAACGGAGCGGCGGCAACATCCAGCGCGCGGCCGATGCCCTGGGCCTCAGCCGTCCGGCGCTGTATCGTCGCCTGGAGAAGTACGGCATCGCCAATGATGGCGATTGAGTCATCGATCCGCTACGCCGGTCCTCGCCACGTCCCGTTCTTGACGGTATACGAAACGCGCCCGACCCTGTGGAACACCAAGTGGATACAACTGAAGTGGACGACGCCGGGCAATCGCGAACCCGAGTCGCCGTAGTCGAAGACGATGTCGACTTGCGTGAGGGGATTCTCGTCCCGGGGTTGTGCGAGCAAGGGTTCAATGCTGCCGGTATGGCCAGCGCGGCCGAATTGTATCGGCGTCTGATGGTGGAGGACTTCGACATCGTCGTGCTCGACATCGGGCTGCCTGACGAGAGCGGTTTCGAGGTAGCCCGGCATCTGCGTTCCACTTCGACAGTCGGCATCGTCATGCTGACCGCGCGCGGCGAGCTGCCGGATCATCTACGCGGGTTGGCCGATGGCGCCGATGCCTATCTGGCCAAACCGGTGACAATCGAGCTGCTGGTAGCGACGTTGCGCAGCCTGAGTCGCCGTCTGGCGCTGATGCCAGCCGAGCCCGCGGAGCATGCCTGGCGGATTCACGCCGATGGCTGGCGGCTGCTGGTGCCGAACGGGCGTGTTGTCGAGCTGAGCGAAGCTGAGCGAAACCTGCTTCGGGTACTGATCAAGGCGGCAGGTCGTCCGGTAGCACGCGAAACGCTGATTGCCGAACTGGCGGAAGATGTTCATGAATTCGACCCGCATCGATTGGAGATGATGGTGCACCGGCTGCGCCGACGGGTCGCCGCGGTGACCGATGCGACGCTGCCGGTGCGGGCCGTGCGCGGCAAGGGTTATCTGTTCGTAGGCGCAAACGCCGATTCGACCTGACCCGCATCCACCGATGTCTGGTCGGTGTCGGATGGCGGATCTGAAGGCTGGTTCCCTGTCGGGATGTCGGTTCGGTGACGATTGGTCCATCCTTTTCGACACGAACGCGAGCTCAGGCGCCAGGTCACAGTTCAGCACTGCCGGACTTGACCTGGATCATGAAACCGGCGGAGTTCCGGTAGTAGGGTTGAATTCTCTGTACTCTATGTTTCGGCGCGAAAGCGACGAGACATCCAGGCAATAGGCGAAGCAAGCTGCGTATGAGCTCATGCCGGAGTTTCCTGCTTTTGACGGTTCTGCTTGGCGCCGCCGTCAGCGCGAGCGAGGTCGACGATGTCGCCTCCGCGCTGCCGACCATCGTGCAGGACTGCCTGGTCTGCCACGACGAAGCGCATGTCGTGTCAATCCTCGGCACGGCGCACGCGGTCGGCGACGACCTTCGCACCGGCTTTGCCTCCCACGGCTGCGGAAGCTGTCACGGTCCCAGCATGGCCCATATGCAGCGCCCATCGCGCGGCGAACGCAGGGCGCCACCCGACCACAGTCTGCGTCGTGGCGATGATGCCGACATCCAGGCCGGCAATGCCGTCTGTCTGGACTGCCATCGCGCCGATGCCGGACTGCATTGGCACGGAAGTCTGCACGAGATCGAGGATCTGTCCTGCACGTCCTGTCACAGCGTGCACGCCGCTGTCGACCCTGTGCTGGATCGGCACGGCGAATATGCAGTCTGTACCAGCTGCCATAGCCGCACCCACGCCGAGGCGCTGCGCCCGTCGGCCCACCCCCTGCTCGATGGCCGCATCGCATGCAGCGACTGCCACGCCGCGCACGGTGGCCTCGGCCCATCCCTGCTGGCGGCGACCACGGTCAACGAGAGCTGTACCGGCTGTCATGCCGAATTTCGCGGCCCGTTCCTGTGGGAACACCCACCGGCCGCCGAGGACTGCCTGAGCTGCCATCGCGCTCACGGTGCCGTGCACCGATCACTGCTGATCAAACGTACGCCCTGGCTGTGCCAGGATTGTCACCTGGCGCAATTTCATCCCAGTGCCGCGCTCAGCGGCACCGGCCTGCCGGGTGACGCTGTGCCGTCCGGATCGCAGTCTCTGCTCGGTCGCGACTGCATGAACTGCCATGTGCACGTACACGGCAGCAACCATCCCTCCGGGACGGGAA
>CAZFUH010000041.1:0-16548 GCA_964522235.1 uncultured Rhodanobacteraceae bacterium | reverse complement strand
GCTGGCCCTTTGCTGACCCGCTGAAAGTGCCTCCAAGAGCGAAACACTACACTAGATGGCAACGAAACGCCCTCAGAGCAAGACAACATCGTACTGCTCCTGGCCATACTGCTCCTCGGCCTGGAAGCGAATGCTCTTGCCTAGAAATTCCTCCAACTCGGCGACTGCCGCGGACTCCTCTTCGGTGATTCGCACCACCACCTTCGGCGACGCCAATACCAGCAAGGTCTTGGCCTCGAACTGTCGCACGGCCCGGGTGATCTCACGGAAAATCTCGTAGCACACGGTCTCGGCGGTCTTGATCGCTCCACGCCCGCCGCATTCCGGACAGGGCTCGGTCAGTTGCCGGGCCAGACTCTCGGTCGTGCGCTTTCGCGTCATCTCGACCAGGCCGAGCGGACTCATCGCATATACCGTCGATTTCGCGTTGTCGCGGGTCAGGCCCTTCTCCAGCGTACGCAACACCTGGCGCTTGTGCTCATCGTCTTCCATGTCGATGAAGTCGATGATGATGATGCCGCCGAGGTTGCGCAGCCGCAGTTGTCGGGCGACCGTCTGCGCAGCCTCCAGGTTGGTACGGTAGACCGTTTCTTCCAGGTTGCGGTGACCCAGGTAGCCACCGGTGTTGACATCGATCGTGGTCATCGCCTCGGTCTGATCGATGACCAGATGACCGCCGGACTTCAGCGGCACCTCTTTGCGCAGCGCCTTTTGAATCTCGTCTTCGACCCCGTACAGATCGAACAGGGGTCGCTCACCCGGATAGTGTTCGATGCGCTCGACCATTTCCGGCATGTAGGTGGTTGCAAACGCCACCGTCCGTTCGTAGGTCTCGCGGGAATCGATGCGCGCTTTTTCGACATGGCTACGCATCAGGTCGCGCACGGCACGCAGGGGCAGCGACAAATCCTCGTACAGCCGATCGCCAACCTTCGCCGACGGCGCCCGGGCACTCAGCTGGGCCCAGGTCTTGTCCAGATAGTCGATGTCCTCGGCCAGTGCCTCGGCAAGCTGTCCCTCGGCATTGGTGCGGACGATATAGCCGCAGCCGCTGCGCTCGCCGAGATCCTGGATGATCGCCTTCAGCCGCGCGCGCTCGCTTTCATCTTCGATCCGCACCGACACGCCGAGCGTGCGGCTGCGCGGCAGCAGCACCAGATAGCGCGACGGAATGCTGATCTGTGTCGTCAGCCGCGCGCCCTTGCTGCCGATCGGATCCTTGATCACCTGCACCACCACTTCCTGGCCTTCCCGAACCAGTTCGGTGATCGGTGGTGTCGGCGCCGGACCGTTGCCGTCCTCGGCCTCCGCTTCCAGCGGCGTCGCGCGCAGGATATCGGACGCATGCAGGAATGCGGTTCGCTCCAGTCCAATCTCGACAAACGCCGCCTGCATGCCCGGAAGCACGCGCACGATTTTTCCTTTATAAACATTGCCATACCAGCCGCGCCGGGCGGCACGCTCGATATGCACCTCCTGCAACATCCCGTTCTCGACCAGGGCGACCCGGGTCTCGCGCGGGGTGACATTGATCAGCAGTTCTTCAGACACGCAGACATTCCATCCAGGCTGGTGATTGTGCCCGAAATCGCCCGAGCGCCGGCTGACCGGGTGCGAATTCGACGCCGGACAACGACGGCCGAGTCTGCGCAGCGATTCCGTCCCATGCCTAGTGCGAGCGCGCCTGAACGGGTCGGAAAGGTCGTCTTCGCCGATGCTTGCCGATGCGCCGGCTGCCGGGATTGATTTCGGGCAAGTCGCAAGATACGGCATATTTCGAATGCAAACTGCATGATCCTGACCTTGCCGGGCGTTCCTAAACCATTGATTTACCGTGGATCGGGCCAGGGCAGCGAGCTGGCATGACGGATGCGTAGTCTCTTCCGGGCGACCCTTCAGCGCCCCTCATAAATTCAACTCTAGGAGGCCGCCATGTCCCTGTCCCTGCTCCTGCTCATCGTTCTCATCGTGCTCCTGATCGGCGCAGCGCCGGCCTGGCCCTACAGCCGCGGCTGGGGATACGGCCCGAGCGGTTTGCTCGGCGTCGTGCTGATCGTGGTCATCATTTTGTTGCTGACCGGCCGGATCTGACTCAGCGGGCGCTGCCTGCAACTCGATCCAGCTCACGCAGGAGCCGCGCGGTTTCGTACAACGGCAGGCCCATGACGCTGGAATGGCTGCCGGTCAGATGTTCGATGAAGGCGGCGGCGCGGCCCTGGATGCCGTAGCCGCCAGCCTTGCCATAGGGTTCACCACTGGCGATGTAGAGGTCGACGTCGGCGTCGTCGAGCCGCGCGAAACGTACCAGCGACTGATGGACCGCCACCAGCTCGCGACCGGCGCTGACCACGGCGACCGCGGTCAAGACCTGGTGCTCGCGACCGGACAAGCGCCTCAGCATCGACCGCGCGTCCTCGGCGTTTTCGGGCTTGCCGAATATTTCGTCGTCGAGCACGACCTCGGTGTCCGAGCCGATGACGATGGCCCCTGGCACGGCGGCAACCTGGAGCAGACCGACTCCAGCCTTTTCCCGCGCCATCCGGCGCACATAGTCTGCAACCGGTTCCCCGGCCGCGGGGACCTCGACGATATCAACATCCAGGGTCTCGAAGCGCAGACCGAGCTGGGCCAGCAACTGCTTGCGCCGAGGCGATTTCGAGGCCAGGAACAGGCGGGTCTCCGGACGAAGGCGAACAACGGCAGGCGGCAGGTCGTGGCTAGGCATGGTTGAATTATGCCCGCCCTAGCAGCCTGCGCGATGGTACGGATGCCCCGATAGCAAGCTCCAGGCCCGATACAGTTGCTCGGCGACGACGATGCGCACGAGCGGATGCGGCAGGGTCAGCGGCGACAGCGACCAGCGCTGTTCGGCATCACTGCGCAGCGCTGGATCCAGCCCATCCGGGCCGCCGACCAGCAAGGCCAGATCGCGGCCGTCCTGCTGCCAGTCGGACAGGCGTTCACTGAGCTGCCGCGTCGTCCAGGCGCTGCCGCGCTCATCCAGGGCGACCATCCGCGCACCCTTCGGCACCACGGCCCGCAGCGCCTGCGCTTCCTCGCGCATGGCACGTGCGACCTCGCCGCGCGCAGCCCACGGTGACGCCGGCCGCTCGATCAGCTCAAGGCGCAGATGCGGCGGCATGCGTTTGCCGTACTCTTCATAACCGGTGCAGACCCAGGCCGGCATCTTCTGACCGATTGCCAGCAGCAGCACACGCATGGTCTAGACCGCCGACAGGTAGGTGGCGACGCCATCGAGCACCATCTGCACCGACAAGGCCACCAGCAGCATGCCCATCAGCCGCTCCAGGGCACTGAGCGCACGCAGACCAAGCAGCTTGTACAGCCAGGTGCCGGAAAACAGAATGACTGCCGTCGCAATCCAGGCCAGGATCAGGGCCAGGCTCCAGTCGGCCGTGCGTTCCGGACTCTGGTTGGCGAGCAACAACAGCGCCGCCATCGTCGACGGGCCGGCAATCAGCGGAATCGCCATCGGCACGATCAACGGTTCGCCGTCGGGAATCTCGCCGAACATGCCCTCGGCCGGCGGAAAAATCATCTTCACACCGATCAGGAACAGGACGATGCCGCCGGCAATGCTGATCGACTCCTGGCGCAGGTGCAGGCCGGCGAGCACCCAATGGCCGGCGAACAGCACCACGAACAACACCGCCAGGGCAATTACAAGCTCGCGAGCAAGCACGATCAGCCGTCGGCGCGGTGTCAGCGGTCGCAGCAGGCTCAGGAATACCGGCAGATTGCCCAGCGGGTCCATGATCAGAAACAGCAGTACGGCGGCGGACAGCGTATCCAAGACCGGATGACTCCGAACGTCGGGCCCCAAGGAACCGGCAGCATAGCGAGGAGTGATGCCGCCGACCACGGTGGACGCGACGACACCGGGTCGCAGTGCCGCGCTCTACCGCAATAACCGTCAATGATCGGCCGGTCCGGGAGCCGCCCCGGCACGCGAGGCCACACCGTTCTGGATCTCGCGGTCGAGGATCTGCGGAGTTGCCGGCTTCACGACATGAACGTCGAAACCGGCTTTGTGGCTACGTTCGATATCGTCGGGCCGGCCATAGCCAGAGAACGCGATCAGGTAGACCTCGGACATACCAGCCTCGCGCAGACGCCGGGCGACGTCGTAGCCGCTCACCGGCGGCGGCAGCCCGAGATCGCAGACGATGACCTGTGGCGCCTCGCGGGTGGCGATCTCGATACCGGTTGGACCGTCGTACGCAGTCAGCACGGTGTGACCGAGCACCTCCAGATACAAGCGCAGCGCCTGAACATTGTCGCGCTCATCGTCGATCAGCAGCACGCGGGCGCGATGGATCGGAGATTCCGGGGGCTCATCGTTCTCCGGCAACTGGTTCGAGCGTTGCAGATAAATCCGGAACGTCGCTCCTTGCCCCTTACCCGCGCTTTCCGCATAGGCCTCGCCGCCGTGCAGCGAGACGATCTTGCGAACCAGGGCCAAACCCAGGCCAAGACCGCCATGGGATGTAGAAGCCTGGACGAATGGCTCGAAGATCGCATCAAGCAGCACCGGATCGATGCCATGGCCCTGATCGCGAACCACGATCGCCAGTTCCTGAGGCGTCCTGCCCGGCTCCAAGCCGATCTCGATCACCGCCCCCTGTGGACTTGCTCGAACCGCGTTGGAGATCAGATTGTCGATGCATTGCTGGATGCGAACGGCATCAATGGCGGCCATGGTCGCCGTGGTTGGCGACTTCAGCCGCAGTTCGACCGTTCCGGGCTCGATCTGCAAGCGCTGATCATTGACGATCTGGGTCAGCAGCGCTTGCAGATCGGTGACCTTCAGTTGCAGCTCGATCTTGCCGTGACTGACGCGCGCCGTATCGAGCAGATCATCGGCCATCCGCCGCATCGAAGCGGCTTGTCGCAACACCGCCTCGCCCGCCTCCTGGCGTTGCTGAACGGACAGCGTCGGCAACGCCAGAGCACCTGCCGCAGAGCTGATTGCCGCCAATGGGTTGCGCAGTTCGTGACTGAGCATGCCGAGGAATTCATCGGTCTTGCGCGCTGCCTGGGTCAGAATCCGTTGTGCACGTTTCTGGTCCTCGATCTCGGTGCAGGTGCCGTACCAGCGACTGATTGTGCCGGATGCGTTCTTGAGCGCCACGGCCCGTACCACATGCCAGCGCCAACTGCCGTCGCTGACTCGGCGATAGCGCATCTCAACGACCAGATCATTGCCGGTGGCCACGGCCTGAAGCCAGGCCTGTTCGGCATGGATGAGATCATCGTCATGAGCGATCTGCCGCCACGGATGGCCTGGTATCCGACCCGTATATTCCTGCCATCGCCGGTTGAAGAAATAGGGTTCGCCGTGCTCGTCGCTGATCCACACCATGTGCGGCACGTATTCGGTCAGCACCCGGTACTCCGCTTCACTTCGACGCAGGTCTTCCTCCATCTTCCTGCGCTGGGTGATATCCATGCAAAGCAGCACGTAGCCGGACACGACGCCGTTGTCGTCGATGTCCGGAGTCACCGTCGATCGGCTCCAACGCAATCCGAGCAGCGGATGCTCAAAGCTCCACTCGAACTCCTCGGTTCTGCCCTTTTCCGCGCGTTGGATCTGGCGCGACAGCCAGTCGCCCTGATCGCCGCCGAGAAGCTCGCCGATCGGACGTCCGATCAGATCCTCGACGCCTTTCCCGCTCCAGCGCGCGGCCATCCGGTTGAGCCAGCGAATGCTGCCATCGCCATGGATGTAGCTGATCCGAGCCGATGTCGTGTTCAGCACCAGCCGGAGATCCCGTTCCTGACGCTGAAGCTGGAGTTCGATCAAACGGCGGTCATGATCATCCCGGATCATGCCGACCCATTCTTGAGGATCGCCGCTCTCGTCCACCAAGGCCACCACCCGAAGCACGGTATGCCGATACTCTCCGCTTGCCGCGTGATACAAGCGCAACTCGATTTCGTCGAGCCCACCGGCTTCAACCGCAGCGCGCCACAACGTCCTGATCCGGGTACCGCTTTCCGGCATTAGATCGTGCGAAATCCCGGCGATGTTCTCCGGTGCCGGCTGTCCCGTGTACTCGGTCCAGCCCTGGGCCGCAATGATCTCTTCGTTGGCGCCGACACGCAGCACGATCGAAGTACTGGCCCGTACCAATGACCGAAACCGGTGCTCGCTGGCGATCAGCTGCTTCTGAGCCTGGATCGATTCGGTTTCGTCGAGCATGTGCAGGACTACGCCGAGAATTTCACCGTCGGCGTCGGAATGCGGCAGGAACGCACAGCGGAGATGGCGCAATGAACCATCGCTATGGCGCAGGTCGCGCTCGCTATCGACGCGTTTTCCGGCCAGTGCCTGAGACAGTGCCTGGGCATCCCGCTCGCTGAATTGTTCGGCCAGCAAGGTGTCGAAACGCATGCCGTCCAGATCGGCAGAGTCGAACCACTCTTGAAAGCAGCGGTTGTGCAGGCGCAGCACCCAGTCCCGATCAAGATACCCGACCAGTGCCGGCACCTCGTCGACCACGGTTTGCAGCAGCAGCCGCTGATCGCGAAGACTGGCATCGGCGCGATTGCGCCAATAGCGTTGCCAATGCAGATCCAGCCGTGTGCGACGAAAACTTGCGACAGCGACGCAGATCGCGACTGCCAGCAACAGATAGAAGCCGATTGCCGCCCAGTCACCGCTGAACGTGACCTCCAGAGATCCGAGCGGGCGGATGAAGTAGTTCACCGCCAACGGCAGTGCCAGCACGGTTGCGAGCAAAGCAGGTGCCAGCCCGCCGAACCAGGCGCTGAGAAAGATCGCCAGGTAGAACAGCGCGAAGGGCTCGCGCCATCCCAGCTGCGGTACCAGTGCCAGGCGAATTCCGAACGCGGTCAGCATCAGACCGATGGCCAGCAGATACGGCAGGATCCGGGCCAGCCAGAGGTTCGTGCGCGACATCGGTCGTGATGCCCGGACTATCGGCTCGTCGTTGCCGCCGCCAGGCGCAACTCGAAGCAGGTCCGGCCTGGCTCCGACTCGAACAGATCCAAGTCGGCGCCGAGCCGTTCGCAGATCGTCCTGGCTCGCCACAGGCCGAGGCCGAGCTGACCCTGCGGCTTGCGTGTCGACGAGAACATCGAAAACAGGCGCGGACGCAGGTATTCGGCGATACCCTCGCCGTCATCGACGACCTGCGCCCGCACTTCATCACCGTTGCCAGCCAGCGACACCGACACGGACCCGGCCCCCGCTTGAGCGGCATTGCGGACCAGCTCGTGCAGTACCTCGGTCAGCGCTTCCAGATCTCCGGTCACGGCCGGCAAATCTTCATCACAGGCGAGCACGGAAACGTGGACGCCAGCGGCGCGGGCCTCGGCCATCACGCGTTCGATCGCCCTTGAAAGCAGGGTCACGGGACTCCAGGGGCTCGGTTCCATCACGCCTTCGATCCGTTCAATACGGCGCAGGCCTTCGATCAGTCGGACAAGACGCTCGCTCTCCCGGCTGACGTCGAGAATGGCCTGACGCGCCGCCTCGATCTCGCCATGTTCCAGCCGAAGGCGCAACAGTTCCCCGTGCAGGTTCAAGCCGTTGCTGACATTGGCAAGTTCGTGCACTATTTTGGCGACGACAAAGCCGGAATCCTGCGCGTGCGATGGCCGGTCCATAGGCACTCCTCAGGCCGGGTTTCGGGGTTCCCCGTTGATCCTGGACAAATGATTGTAGATCGTCTTGACACTGACGCCGAGCGCTTTCGCGGTCCGAGTCTTGTCGTTGTTGTAGCGGGCCAGGGTCTTCAACAGCATCGTCTGTTGCATCTGTTCAAACGGCGTCCCGACCGCGAACGTCACGCTGTGGGCATCCTCCTGCATGGAGCCCCCGCGCCGCGTCATCATCGGCTCAAGGCGCACCAAGCCCTTCTCGGCAAGAAGATAGCTTCTGCGGACACAATGCAGCAGTTCGCGGACGTTTCCGGGCCAATCGTGGCTGCGAAGTACATGCTCGGTTCCGGATGCGAACTGCATCCTGGTGCCGTACTTGCGATTGAGGCGATTCAGAAACACGTTCGCCAGCAATACCAGATCGTCGCCACGTGCGCGCAATGGCGGAACCTGGATCGGAAAATCGACAAGTCGATATAGCAAATCCTCACGCAACTGACCGTTCTTCACCGCCTGCATCGGGTCGCGATTGCTGGCGGCGATCACGCGAATGTCCAACGCCGTTTCCGATTGCCCGCCGACCCGGGAAATCGTCCGTGTTTCCAGCACTCGCAGCAGATGTGCCTGCAACGCCAACGGCATCTCGATGATTTCATCCAGGAACACCGTGCCTTGATGACTGCGCTCGAAACAGCCTGCCCGCTGTTGATGCGCTCCGGTGAAGCTGCCGCGCTCATGACCGAACAGTTCGGATGCCAGCAGCTCCGGTGCCACGGCGCCACAGTTCAGCGCGACGAAGGCACCGGAACGTCCACTTTCCTGGTGAATCGCGCGCGCCACCAGTTCCTTGCCGGCGCCACTCTCACCGGTGACGAATACGGTCAGATCGGTCCCGGCCACACGCCGGATCTCCTGGAACAATTGCCGCATGGGCTGCGAGCGCCCGATCATTTCGCCGCAATAGTCGCTGTCAGCCAATTCCGGCTGACTTGTCGCGCTGGTTGCCACCCGCCGCAGCAAGTCATTGAGTTGTTCGCCGGCAAGCGGCTTGATCAGGTACTCCGCAATTGGAGATGCCACGGCGCGGCTTGCGGTGGTCACGCTCGGATGGCCGGTGACGATGGCGATGTGGTCGGCGAGGAGCCCGGCGTCGAGCAGATCGAAGCCACAACCATCGGGCAAGGTCAGATCCAACAGGACCAGGTTGAAGCGTGCTCCGAGCACGAGCGGACGGGCTTGCGCCAAGGACGAAGCCATCCGGGTTTCAAATTTGTGTTCGCGCGCGAACTCAAGGGCGGCGGCGCAAAAACCAGCATCGTCATCGACGACCAGCAAGGTCGGGGACATGGGCGCTCCTCAATGTATTTTGTTCCAAGCCACGTTACTTTAGGCAATCACGTCGAAACACCGTGTTAATCCGGTCACCAATTTGCCTGCAAAAATTTCCGACTCCGTCCAGCCTGGGCGCTTTCGTTTACCTGTTGTTCACTTGAAATCCAAGAACTGCCTGACCGACCTTCTCTTCACGGTGTTCCAGGCGTGAAGCCCCCGTCGGCATTGCGCTGGCAGGCCGCCGCCATCCCCTGGTCGCGCTGCCGGCTCGCTATCAGTGCTATAAGAACACCTGCGCACTGACCACCGCCGACCCTGTTTGCTGCCATGCCGGATGGAAGCTCCATTTTCTATGCACCACAGGATGTCGACGAGATCCTGAACCTGATTCGGCGCCGAACCGGAATCGACTTTGGCCGGTATCGTCCCACTACGGTGCACCGACGCATCGTGAACCGCATGTCGAGCGCTGGCTTGGTCGAACCGGCCCAGTACCTTCGGCTGTTGCGAGATGACCAGGATGAAGCCTGGCGTCTGCTCGCTCATCTGACGATCAAGGTCAGCCGCTTCTTTCGCAACCGACCCGTATTCGACTTCCTGCGCGAGCATCTGCCTCGCGCCGCCGCCACCGTGCAGCGCGATCTGCGCATCTGGTGCGCTGGCTGTGCCCATGGCGAGGAAGCCTATAGTCTGGCCTTGCTGCTGCTTCTAACCGGCACACCGGGTACCGTGCTGGCGACCGACATCGATCCAGCCGCATTGCAGCGAGCACGCGCCGGCCGATACGATGGCAGTACTTTGCAGGAACTGACCGCCAGCGAGATCGAAGCCGGGTTCGATCTCTCGCCGCATCGCGACGGCGATTTTCTCGCCCGACCCGCTTTGCGCAACCGGATCGAATTTCGCTGCCACGACCTCCTGTCCAACCCGGTTCCTGAGTCGGACTGCTACGACCTGATCTGCTGCCGAAACGTGCTCATCTATCTGACTCCCGACGCCCAGAGCGAGGTCTTGACGACGTTGTCCGCGTCGCTGTCGCCCGGAGGCCACCTGTGCCTGGGTGAGGCGGAGTGGCCGCTGCCCGGCAACCTCAATGCGTTCGACGCGCTACCCCGACAGCTGCGGTTGTTTCGCCGCCGGCCGGCAGATTCGATGGCTTTGCGGCAGCCATGACCATCAGCGGACGCTTGGGGCTGGCCTTCGCTCTATTGCTCGCGGTGATGGTCGGATTTGCCGTTCATGTTCAGCAAACCGTCAATTCGGTCGACCGGGAATTTCGCATCTACGAGGAAAGTTCGCGTCGCTACGTCGACCAGGCGCTGCGGTTTGAGCGTCGCGTTCTGTATGCGGCGTTGTCGTTGCGCAACTACATCGCTTTTCCTTCCGACGAATATCGCCTTCGGATGGATAATGCAATTAATGGAAGCTATGAGTCTCTGGACGAAATCGAGCGCGCAACGCGCAACCTGACGCCGGATGCGCCCTCTCCGGATGCACTGCGCGCGACTCTGGACGGCTATTTCGCTGTCGCCAGGCGCTACGCGGCATTGGCATTGGCCGGTCAAGCAGAGTCCGAGATCGAACAGGAACTGACGCAGAATCGAGAGCGGATGCTGGCGTCGGTCCGACACTTGGTCGCCTCTCTGGAGAATCATGCCGGGGCGCATCTGACGACCGTGCAACGACAACTCAACGGCATGTCCGAACAGGTTCGGATCACCGCCATCTTCGCACTGCTGTTGTTCGCCGCTCTAGGATATTTGGTCGTACGATCGATCCGGCGACCGATCCGGCGCCTGGTCGATACCGCTGCGCGTTGGCAGGCCGGTGACTATCAGCCGGCGCTTGCCCTGCAGCACGACGATTCGGAGACGGCGCGCGGCAGCAGCCAGGAACTGCGTGTACTGGCCGCTGCCCTGGGCAAGGCCGCGCAGGCGGTGCAGCTTCGAGAGCAACGTCTGGCCGCGGACAGCGATCTGTGCGCACAAATGATGACCAGCCTCGATGCTGCGGAGTTGGGCAACGTGGCGCTGCGCAATATCGTCGAGCACCTGGGGGCGGCCGGAGCATTGCTGTATCGCTGGAATGAAGCCGACGCACGGTTGACGGCTCTTGCCAGCCACGTGCTGACAGCGAGTGAACAGACTCTGGAAGCTGGCGAGGGTCTGCCAGGTGCAGCTGCGCAGCAACGTGAGCCGGTCGTGTTGAATGGCCTTCCGGCAGATCCGTCGTTGACCATCAAACTCGGCTTCGACCAGGTGCTGCCCAGCTACGCTGCGGCCGTCCCGGTACTGTTTTCCGGGCATCTGCTCGGTGTCCTGCTGGTCGCATCGCTACGACCGTTGGACACGGAAGGCATGGCGTTTTTGCAATCGGCGGCGCAGCTGCTTGCCCTGGGCCTGCGCAATAGCGCAAGTTACGAGCGGGTTCTGACCCTGCTCGACGAAGTCAGCGAACGCAACGAAGAAATCCAGCGCGCCAATGAGAGCATTCAGGCACAGAACGAGGAAATTCAGGCCCAGCACGAAGAACTACAGGCACAGAATGAAGAAGTGCAGGCGCAGAATGAGGAGATTCAGGCCCAGCACGAGGAACTGCAGGCGCGAAACAGTCGCCTGGCGGAACTCAGCGATACGCTGCGCAGTCACGCCGAGGAAATTGAAGCGGCGGACCGGCGAAAATCAGAATTTCTCGCCACCCTGGCACACGAGCTGCGCAACCCGATGGCGCCGATCAGCACCAGCGTCGCTCTTCTCCGGCGGATCTGCCCACAGAACCCGAACAGCGACACCGCGCTGGCAACGATCGAGCGCCAGAGCAGTCATCTGACCCGGCTGATCGAAGATTTGCTCGACATTACGCGGATCTCCCGCGGCAAGATCGAACTGCAACGGACGGCGGTCGATATCTGCACGTTGGTCGAGGACTGCGTGCAGGACCATCGCCCAGTGCTCGAGGACAAGGGCCTGGAAATCGAAGTGCGGCGACCGTCGTCGCCGGTGATGGTCAACATCGACTCTGACCGGATCACCCAGGTGGTCGGGAACCTGTTGCACAATGCCTTGAAATTCACGGAACGCGGCGGACGCATTCTGATCGAAGTCGAGCGGCGACCGGATGAAGTGCTCGTTGCGGTGACAGATACCGGCATCGGGATCGAAAAGGACATGCTTGCCGGGCTGTTTCAACCCTTCAGTCAAGGACCGAGCGGCCTGGATCGAAGGCACGGTGGCCTCGGCCTTGGTCTGGCACTGGTCAAGGGACTGATCGAACAGCATGGCGGACGAATCGAAGCCCGCAGCGAGGGCGCCAATACCGGCAGTCGCTTTGAGATGTCCCTGCCGACATTCGAAGGTGAGCCATCGGCTTGCGCCGAAACAGAGACGGTCAGGCCGATCGCACGCATCCTCGTTGTCGATGACAATGTCGATGCCGCGCGCATGCTGCAGCTGGCCCTGGAGTGGGAAGGCTATACGGTTTCGGTCGTCCACGACGGACTGTCGATTCTGGCCAGCGCCGACGAATTTCGTCCCGATGTAGTGCTGTGCGATATCGGTCTGCCCGGCGTCAATGGCTACGAAGTCGCACGCCAACTGCGCGGCAGCAGCACACACGCAAAGACGATCCTGGTCGCGATTACCGGCTACGCCAGTGAAAATGACCGTGATCTGGCGCGCGCGGCCGGCTTCGACCTGCATCTGGCCAAGCCAGTCGATTTTGAGCGTCTGCACGATGTCCTGCGCCGGATCCAAGCCCGCCAGCAATCGGGTTGAAGACACAAGCCGGCGAAAGCAGGATACGGCGCCCTTGCCTTGGCTTCGATCATGGTCGCACCACTGCCGCCCTCAGTGTCGATTGCGCGTGCCGCGTGACTACTGCGCTCGTGCAGGATGGAGCGCCGCGTCCGCAGGTCATGGCCGCTCATTGCCGCTTTGTCGCCACAGCGTTGGCACAATGCTGACAGCAATAGATGATGCCGGCCTGTTCGACGCCATGACCCAGTACCCGGCAGCTGCAATGACCGCATTCGGGTGCGATGACCTGAGCCGCGCATTCGATCGAATCGAAGCGATGTTCGACACCGCGGTGATCGATCACTCGAAACCCTTTGGCGTAGTCGTTGCCACATGTTTCGCAGAGCATGATTTCATTCCTCATCATTCGATTGCCCGATCTCTCAGCAAGGGCTGCGCCAGCCACGGTGGACACCATGCGCTACCCTCTTAGCTCAGTCAGACCCGTGCATTTCGCCGAACCGGTCGCACTGGCATCGTGCAACTCGCGTGCTGCGCAGGCACTGCGACCGGCAAGATCCGTGCTGACAGGACGATGGCACAGCGGTTGCAGCAACCCTCGAACCCCGTATTGCGGGGTCGCATGGAAAATTATCCCGCCGGTGTCACTCTCTTCCCGGACCACCGGCGGGCTTTTTTACTGGCCATGGTGCGTTGCCGGGGATCGCGGCCTCCCGGAGCACAAGCCCTCGTCCGATCGCACGGTGCTCTTGGCACGTGCTTTGCGTATTCATCCTCTGCCAGCTCGTCCGTCGCCTACCGACGGCAGCGGTATTCGTGTTGCAAGGGCGTCCGGCAGGAACGTGGTATCGGCCGGGAAAACGTCCTATAGACACTCCAGTGGTCCATGGGAGATGCGCGATGAACTCACAGCCAGGCCTGACAGGCGAGAACTTCAGTCACAAGGTAGCCGCTGCCTTTGATCATCCTTTGCTGGCCAAGATCGCGGCAGGCAAGGTCCAGGAGGCGCTGCAGCTGGCTCCGCGCCAGCTTCATGTATTAAGTCCAGAGGAGGCAAGCGTGGAACGGGCATTGGAGCCGGAGAGCGAGGACGTTTTCCGCACTGGGGTTCGATCTCATGCCTGGCTCGGCCTGGTCGGGGCCGGCATCGGATCTCTGGCGTTTGCGGTCTTCCTGGCCTATGGCAGCCCGATGGTAACCAGCTCACCCGGCCTTGCGGCGGCCGTGCTGATCGGCTTTGGAACCGGTGCCGGAATGCTGATCGGCGGCATGCTGCCTCCGCGCCCCGATGAGGACCCGTACCTCCATCGCGTGGCCGACACATTGCGCGATGAACGCTCCGTAGTCGTTGTGCATTCCAAGGATCCGAAAGAGTGCTCGGCAGTACAACGAGAACTCCAGCGCCTGGGCGCGCTGACCATTCGGACGCTGTGACTCGAAAAGAAATGCGCCCGACGATGTCGATCGTCGGGCGCGAGTTCTGCTTCTTTTAAGCGATCGGGCGAGCGTAGTAGTTGCCGATACTGCTGCGGAACGAGGCATCGGCGAAATCCGGCCAGTGATCCTTGTCGAAGCCGGGGGCGTCCTTGAGCCGCTGCTTGTCTACATCCAGCACGAACTCTTTCTCGTCCTGATGCAGCGTCAGGGCTTCCCACGGCACGGCGAACAGCTTGTCGCCCATGCCCAGGACTCCGCCGAAGGAAAGCACGGCATAGGCGATGTTGCCTTCCGACACATCGATCATCAGATCTTCGATCTTGCCGAGATTCTCGTCCTGCCGATTCCTCACCGAATCGCCGACAAGACTGCTGCTCGAAAGCACGTTTCTGTTGTGAGTCATCATCTATTCTCCTTTCTTGTTGTTGCTGGGTTCGGCCAGAAGTGCCGTGATGTCTTTCAGCAACATGTATGCCAAGGGGGGAGCATTGCTGTCGGCTGGCACAGGCGTTGCATGGGAGATCTTCTCCGAGAAAAGGCAGCTGAGGTGTCCGTCATGAAATTGTTTCAATGCCTTGCAGTTCTTGCCCTCACCGCCGCCCCGCTAGCGGCTCAGAACTACGAGATTGAGGTGGTCGCGACCGACCTGGAACACCCCTGGTCGGTGGCCTTCATCGACGACGAGCAAATGCTGGTCACCGAGCGCGCTGGACGCTTGCGACTGGTGGACCGCGGTGTACTGGTGCCAGAGCCGATCCAGGGCTTGCCGGAGATCTTCGTTTCCGGACAGGCGGGACTCTTCGACGTACTTCCCGCCGAGGACTATGTTGAGAGCCGAATTCTCTATCTCTCATTCGCGCACGGCGACGACGACGCCAACCACACGCGAATCATCCGCGCACGATTTGATGGCCGATCGCTGTCTGCGCTTGAGCCGATCTTCACGGCACAGCCGTCCAAGTCCGGCGATGCCCACTACGGCGCCCGCATGGCCTGGCTGCCGGACGGAACCCTGTTGATGGGACTGGGCGACGGCTTCTATTTTCGCGAACAGGCACAGCAACTGGATACCCATCTGGCGAAGATCGTACGCCTGAACGCCGACGGCTCGGTACCGGACGACAATCCTTTCGTCGATCAAGCAGAGGTTCTTCCGGAGATCTACACCTATGGCCATCGCAACGTACAGGCGATCGTGATCGACCGTCGTCTCGGGCGAGTGTATGCCCATGAGCACGGGCCGCGAGGGGGCGACGAGCTGAACTTGATCCTGCCTGGACGGAACTACGGCTGGCCGATCGTCAGCCACGGCCGTGACTACAGTCGAGCCCTGATCACGCCGTTCACCTCGCAACCGGGCATGGAGGCTCCTCTGCTTCATTGGACGCCTTCGATTGCTCCGGGTGGCATGACTTTGTACCGAGGCTCGATGTTCCCATCCTGGAACGACAGCCTGTTCGTTGCCGCGCTCGCAGAGAAATCGGTGCGGCGAGTGCCGCTCGACGACTCAGGAAACCCTGGTTCGCAGGAAATCCTGTTCCAGGAGCTGGAGCAACGGATCCGAGACGTGCGCACGGGACCAGACGGCGCCCTGTACTTGCTTACGGACGAAAGCGACGGCCAGTTGCTTCGCGTCACTGCCAAGCATTGACACGCTCAAGCGAGCACCGATGTCTTCAGCAAAAAAGAGGAACCGCCATGAACTCTTCCCCCACTCTGATTCGAATCCTGATCGCATTTCTGATCGCCGTAGTCGTCGCCACGGTCTGGGGATCGATCGTACAGACTCAATTCAACCTCGCCGCATTGCACAGCCTCGGCGTCGAGATTGGCGCTGGCGTCAACGCCCGTACGGTGTTCCGCGATCTGTTCAGCGGCTTCTTCCCGACCTACGGCGGCTACATCGTGCTGCCTGCACTACTGGTGGCGTTTGCAATCGCCGGCTGGATCGTCGGTCGCGGCTGGGGATCGTCTTACCTGTGGTTCGGCGTGGCCGGATTTGCCGCGCTGCTGCTGGCCATTCCATTGGTCAACTGGCTGGCGCCGGTGGCCTTGCTGGTCGGCGCTTCCAGGGATGTAAGCTGCACCATTCTGATGGCATTGGGTGGCGCACTGGCCGGATTCCTGTTCGTGTCGATGGTTCTGCGTCGGCACTCGCCGAGCGTCTAGGGCAGAAATGTTCGAGGCGAAAAGTTGACTGCGCGAAGACAGATTCTCGCCGGTTCGCCGCCCCATAGCAGCGATATGGGCAAGAAGCGACGGAAATATGGACCGCGTCAGGCGGCTTTGCAGCCGGGACGGCTTCTGCCGCCCAGGCTCCTATTCCCGAAACCGGATCTCAGCTTGACCGCGCAGCTTTCTGGTTCACGCCGCCCTT
>CAZFUH010000040.1:0-16774 GCA_964522235.1 uncultured Rhodanobacteraceae bacterium | reverse complement strand
GCCTGCTCGGCGATGCCGGCATCGTTCGTCACCGCGGCAAGATCGAGGCCGCGATCGGCAATGCCCGGCGTGCCTGCGAGATGGTCGAGCGCCACGGTTCGATCGCCGCGTTTCTGTGGCGCTACGAGCCCGATCCTGCCAGCCGTCCGAACAAGCTGACCCGCGAGCTGGTGCCGACCCTGGTCACCTCGCCGGAATCGCATGCGCTGTCAAAGGATTTGCGCAAGCTCGGCTGGCGCTTCGTCGGCCCGACCACGATGTACGCGCTGATGCAGGCCATGGGCCTGGTCAACGACCATCTGCACGACTGTCCGACCCGGGCTCGTGCCGAAGCCGCGCGCTCGGCGTTCCGTCGGCCGGGCTGATCAGGCGTCCGGGGGATCAAGAATCCCGGATGCCATCCGACGATGCGGTCATGGCGCTTTGGGTGGACAATCGGCGAACCACCGAATCGATTCTCCCGGCACTCCGGACCTCGAGCCCAGCAGCCATGTCGTCAAACTCGCCGCAATCCCTGTCCCTGGCCTCGTGGCTGGCCGAGCTGGAGCGCCGGCATCCGCGCGCGATCGAGCTGGGGCTGGATCGGGTGGGTGCGGTGTGGCGGGCATTGGGCGGGCCGCGGCCGGCGCGCAAGCTGCTGACCGTCGGTGGCACCAATGGCAAGGGCTCGACGGTGGCGTTCATTGAGGCCGCGGCGCGGGCGCTGGGCTGGCGCGTCGGCGCCTACACCTCTCCGCATCTGCTGCGCTACAACGAGCGCATTCGCATTGACGGTGCCGAAGTCGACGACGCGGCGATTGTCGCTGCGTTCGAGCGCATCGAGGCGGCGCGCGGCGAGATTGCCCTGACCTACTTCGAGTTCGGTACCTTGGCGGCCTTGCTGTCGATGGCGGCAGCGGACCTGGATCTGGCCCTGCTCGAAGTCGGTCTGGGTGGACGTCTGGATGCGGTCAACATCCTCGACGCCGACGTCGCCGTGGTGACGACGGTGGCGCTGGATCACCAGGACTGGCTTGGCGATACGCGGGCGTCGATCGCCCGCGAAAAGGCCGGGATTGCCCGCGCCGGGCGGCCGCTGCTGATCGGCGAACGCGACGCCGAGCCGGCACTGATCGAAGCCGCGCGGGCGGCGGCGGCGCGCGTCTATCGGCTCGGCATCGATTTTGATTGCGGGGTCGAGGTCGAGGCTGGCGAAGCCGTCGACTGGCAGGGCGTCCGGCCCGATGCCGAAGTCAGGACGGTGGCTCGGCGCTGGTGGTTTCGAGGTCGCGATGCGGTGACCTTGCCGTCAGCACTACCGTTGTCGGGAGCAGCGCAGTGGGACAATGCGGTGACCGCGCTGGCGGCGCTGTACCTGCTCGCCGAGCAGGACGCCGAAGCGATGCAGACGTCGATGACCGCGGCGGCGCCGGCAACGCGACCGGCGTTCGCACTGGAATCGGCGGCTGCGGGACTGGCGCAGGCACAGCTTCGCGGCCGCTTGCAAAAGTTGTCGACGGCGCCCGAGGTCCGGCTCGATGTCGGCCACAATCCGCACGCGGCCCAGGCACTGGCCGGCTGGCTGGCCGGCGACGGCGCCGGTGTAGTCACCGACGCCGTGTTTTCGGCCTTGTCCGACAAGGACCTGGCCGGGACCGTCCGGCCGCTATTGCCGCATATCCGCTACTGGCATCTGGCCGGGCTCGATGCCGTGACTTCGCGCGGGCTGGACGCCGGGTCACTGGCGGAGAAACTGACTGGCGTAGTGCCGGCGGCGTCGATTCGACTGCATGCCGATGTCGCCACGGCGCTGTCCGCGGCCCGTGTCGAAGCCGGTGCCAGCGGCCGGGTGCTGGTGTTCGGGTCGTTCTTTACTGTGGCTCAGGTACTGCAGGCCGGATGAATCGGCGCCGAGGCGCTGGACCTGGGCATCGGCGCCAGGCCGGGGCGCGGGGCTATAATCGCCTTCCATGGATGCCAGTCTGAAAAAACGCCTGATCGGCGCTGCAATTCTCGTCCTGCTCGCCGCGATCATTCTGCCGATGTTCCTGAGCAGTCCGGCACCGCGCCAGGACGGCACGACCACGGTGCCGGTGCAGGTTCCGCCGGCGCCGGACCGTGATCTGTCGCAGATCACCGTGCCGATCGGCGATGCCGCCGATCCCGATCCGATCGTTGCGGTCGATGTCGGCGCTGAATCGCCGAGACCGTCGCCGCCGGAACAGGACCCGGAACCGGAGCCGAGCGCGCCGGCACCGACCGAGCCGCCGCCAGCCGCCGCCGCACCGCCGTCTGCGCCTGCCGAGCGTCCGAGACCGGCCGCCAGTAGCCAGGCTCCTCCGATCGCAACCGCAGCCAGCGGCCGCTACTGGGTCGGACTGGGCAGCTATGGCCAGCCGGCAAACGCCGAGCGCGTCGTCAGCGCTGCCGCCGGCCGCGGAATCGAGGTCAGCCGTGAGACCGTCGCCGGCGATGGTCGCGAACTGACCCGTTTGCGCGCCGGGCCCTATGCCACCCGAGCCCAGGCGGAGCAGGCGCGCCAGCTTCTGCTCGCGGCGGTACCCGATGCCGAACCCAAGGTCGAGGAAGGCGGGGCCCAGGTCAGCGCCGATGCTCCGGCAGCGGCGGCCGGAGCCACTCCACGCGCCGGTGCCTGGGCGGTCCAGGTCGGCGCCTTCGGCCAGCAGACCAATGCCGTCCAACTCAGCGACCGGCTCAAGCGTGCCGGCTATCCGGCCTTTGTCGAGCGCCGCGGCGAAAGCTGGGCGGTACGCGTCGGACCCTATGTTCGTCGAACCGAAGCGGAAGCGCAGCGGCAGCGACTCAAGTCCGGCCAGCAGCTCGACGGCCTGATCGTCGCGCACTCGGGGTGAGCAACCTGGACGATGAATGGCGCCGACTGGGTGATCGTGGCGATCTTGGGCATATCGGTCCTGGTCGGACTGTGGCGCGGCCTGATTCGCGAAGCCTTGTCGCTGATCGTCTGGCTGTCGGCGATCGCGGCGGCGATCATGTTCGGCGGCCAGGTCGCGGCCATGTATGGCGACTGGATCAGCCTGCCGTCGGCGCGAGTCGCGGCCGGCTACGTGACCGTGTTTCTGATCGTACTGATCGCTGGCAGTCTGCTTGCCTGGGTGATTGGACGCCTGATCCAGGGTGCCGGAATGGGCGGCACCGATCGCATGCTCGGCCTGGGTTTTGGCCTGTTGCGCGGTGGTCTGATCGTCGCCGCCCTGGTCCTGGTGCTTGGCTATACGCCGCTGCCGCAGGATCCGTGGTGGCGCGAGTCGCAGCTGATCCCGCGTTTCGAGCCGGCCGCGGTCTGGCTGCGGGAACGGATTCCGGACACCCTGGCCAGCCTGAAAGGGTTGTCGCCGGTGCAGCCGGTCGAAGCCACGCCGGCCCCGGTGGAGCCGAATCCGGTGGCGCTGCACTGACACCCGTACTGCATTTTTTCCGTATCCACAAACCTCGGTAGGGCTCCAGCATGTGCGGCATTCTCGGAATCGTAGGCAAGACGGATGTCGCGGGCGCGCTGTATGACGGATTGACGGTGCTCCAGCACCGTGGCCAGGATGCCGCCGGAATCGCCACCCTGGACGGGGATCGCCTGCGCCTGCACAAGGCCAATGGCCTGGTTCGCGATGTCTTTCAGCCGATCAACATGCAGCGCCTGAACGGCCAGGTCGGCATCGGTCATTGTCGCTATCCGACCGCCGGTGCCGATCATTCCGACGAGGCGCAACCGTTCTACGTCAACTCGCCGTACGGCATCACGCTGGCGCACAACGGCAACCTGACCAATACCGAGTCGATACGCAAGCAGTTGTTCGACGAGGATCGCCGGCACATCAACACCTCGTCCGACTCCGAGGTGCTGCTGAACGTATTCGCGCACGAACTGGCGATCCAGGACCGCATGCGTCTGGATCCCGAACACGTGTTCAAGGCCGTCGGCGGCGTGCATGCGCGCTGCAAGGGTGGCTATGCCGCGGTGGCGCTGCTGCTCGGCTACGGACTGGTCGCGTTCCGTGATCCGCACGGTATCCGGCCGCTGGTGCTCGGTCAGCGTTGGACTGCACAGGGCATGGAATACGCGGTCGCGTCGGAGAGCGTCGCGCTGGACATTCTCGGTTTCAAACTGATGCGCGACGTCGCGCCGGGCGAGGCAGTGCTGATCAGTTTCGACGGCCAGCTGCATCATCGGGCCTGCGCCAGCGCCAAACCGGCGCCGTGCCTGTTCGAATACGTCTACCTGGCGCGGCCGGACTCGATCATGGAAGGCATCTCGGTCTACCAGTCGCGCGTGCGCATGGGCGAGACGCTTGCCGACCGCATCCTGCAGCTTCGGCCCGATCACGACATCGAGGTCGTGATGCCGATCCCGGACACTTCGCGCAGCGCCGCCCTGGTGCTGGCACAGAAGCTGGGCCTGCCGTTTCGCGAGGGTTTCGTCAAGAATCGCTACATCGGCCGGACCTTCATCATGCCTGGCCAGAGCGAGCGCGCGAAGTCGGTGCGGCGCAAGTTGAACGCGATCGGTCAGGAGTTTCAGGACAAGGTCGTGCTGCTGGTCGACGATTCGATCGTCCGCGGCACGACCTCGAAACAGATCATCCAGATGGCTCGTGAGGCCGGCGCGCGCCGGGTCTATTTCGCCTCGGCGGCGCCGCCGGTGCGCTATCCGAATGTCTACGGTATCGACATGCCGTCGGTGCACGAGTTGATCGCGCATGGCCGCACCAAGCAGGAGGTCGAGACCCTGCTCGGCGCCGACTGGCTGATCTACCAGACGCTCGAGGATCTGGTCGAGGCAGTGCGCGAAGGGCGGCCGGACATCGAGCGCTTCGACGCATCCTGTTTTTCCGGCGAGTACGTCACCGGCGTCGAACCAACCTATCTGCGGGAGTTGGAGCTGGTGCGTTCGGATGAGGCCAAGCTGGCCCGACGACAGTCGGCCTGATGTGCCGCTCGCACGGGGCTGCCGGACGTGACTGAGAGCCTGTATCGGCTGGCGCACCTATGTCTGCTCGCCGACCAGCCTGCGGACAAGCTGAGCGCGACCGCGACGGCAGCGCAGGCCTGGCGCAACGGTGAACTGGATCTGGACGACGCCGATGCGCCGCCCGTGCAACGGATCGTCGAGCCGGGTCGGCCGCAGCGGCCGCGCCTGGTGTCGCCGCGGGCGCTGCCCCAGCGCAGTCTGGGCACACTCGAAGGTCGGGCTGCCCTGGTCCATGCGGTCGCTCACATCGAGTTCAACGCGATCAACCTGGCCTGGGATGCCGTGTACCGCTTTCGCGGCCTGCCGCGCGCGTACTATGACGACTGGGTCGGGGTTGCCGCCGATGAGGCGCGGCACTTCGCCTTGCTGTCCGAACGGCTGGCCGAGCACGGCCTGAGCTATGGCGATCTCGACGCGCATGACGGCCTGTGGCAGATGGCGGTGCGCACCGATCACGATTGCCTGACCCGCATGGCCCTGGTGCCGCGTGTGCTGGAGGCGCGCGGTCTGGATGTCACACCCGGCATGATCGATCGCCTGCGCAAGGTCGGCGATGACGCCACGGTCGCGATCCTGGAACAGATCCTGCGCGAGGAAATCGACCATGTCGCTGCCGGCAGCCGCTGGTTCCGCTGGTGTTGCCAGCGTCAGGGCCTGGAGCCGGAAGCGACGTTTCGGTCCTTGCTCGAGCGCTATCTTCCGGTGCCGATGAAAGGGCCGTTGAATCGCCAAGCCCGGCTTGCGGCCGGCTTTGAAGTCGCCGAGCTGGATCGTCTGCAGGGCGATTCGGCCGCTGCGCGAGAACATGCGGCATGAGCCGACGCGCGCTGTTCATCGTGTTGTTGCTGGCCGGTTGGTTCGGGTTGTTCGCGCTGTTCGTGCCACTGCCGCTGACCGCGCCGTTGTTGCCGGCGCAGGTGCATATGATCGAAGGAGGACGCTTTGCTCCGGCGATCGGCGCTGCCCGAGCCGAGGGCGAAGCGCTGGCGATCACGGCCATGGCCGGTGCCCAGGGTGCCTTGCAGGTGCATCGACCGAAACCGTTCGAGGCCGAGACGCTGCCGATTCTGCGCTACCGCTTCGATGGCCTGCCGCGGACCTTGGAACTGGTGTTCGTGTTTCGCCGCGCCGATCAGCCCGATGATGTCCAGGTGCTGACCGTTCCCGGCGTCGGCGAACAAGTCGGCGCAGTCGATCTGTCGAAGCTGCCGGAGTGGCGCGGGACGATCACCGAGATCGGCTTCGCCGAGTTTCCCGGAGCGCAGTCGGTGCCGCCGTCGCGCGCGTTCCGGCCGTTCAGTTTGCTAAACGTCGAGTTGCAATCGCCGTCCTGGCAAGGCGCATGGGCGGTGCGCAGGAATGACTGGTTCGGGCGCCAGAGCTGGGAGCTGATGTCGCTGAGCGCGCTCGGCCCGGACTCGGCGCGACCGCGCGGCTGGCCGCTGCCGCCACTGCTGTTTCTGGCTGCGGTGTTCACCCTGGCGCTGGCGCTGCTGGTCCTGCGCTGGCGTGGTCACCAGTTCGCCCGAGCCGGCGTCATCGTACTGCTGTTGGCCTGGCTGGCGCTGGATCTGCGCTGGTTGCACAACCTGCATGGTCGTCATGCCAGTACCCGGGCGATCTATGCTGGTCTGCCGGCGGTCGAACGTGCGCGCCTGCAACCGGACCAGGCAACCTTCGACGGCGCCGCTCGCGTGCGCGCAGCGCTCGCCGACGAACACCCCGACACCCGCATCTTCGTCGACGCCGGCTCGGACTATGTTCGTGCTCGCCTGCTGTATCACCTGCTGCCGCTGAACGTGGCGCCGGTAAACCTCGTGACCTATGGCACGCCGGAGCAACGCGCCGGGGCGATCGTGGTGCTGTTCGATGCCCGGGCGCCGCGTTTCGACGCTGACACCGGTCTGTTGCACTTCGCCGACGTCGGCATGCCGGCGACACCGGTGCTGCTGAACGGTGCGCTGCGCATCTTCCGCCTCGGAGACGCGCCATGATCGTGTTTCTCGGCGTCATGATCGCGTTCGCACTTGGCGCCGGTCTGTGGCGGCTGTCGGCACCGGCGCCGCGTACCGGCGCCGATTGGGCGGCCCTGGTTGGCTATGCCGTGGTGCTGGGCCTGGTCGGTGTCGGTCTGTGCCTGCGCCTGCCATCCTTGCTCGGCATCACCGCGCTGCCGTCGTGGCGATGGATCTGGCCGCTGCTGCCGGCGCTGCTGGCCTGGATCGCCGTGGTCTGGATGCGCCGGACGGCGGCGCCGAAGACCATCAGCAGCCCTGTGGCGGCGCCGGATCCGCTGCCGCGCACGCTGTTCGCCGTGGTCCTGCTGCTGATCGCGTTGCGTCTGGTCTGGATCGTCGATGAGGCCTGGCTGCGGCCGTTGTTCGGCTGGGATGCGTGGCTGGCATGGAGTGCCAAGGCCAAGGCCTGGGCGATGGCCGGTGATGCGGTCGCGTTCGCGCCGGCCGCGGTCTGGCTGGAGCAGCCGGCCGGCAGCGTCCGGATCTCGCTGGCGCACCACTATCCCGAGTTGCTGAGCTGGATCGAGGTCTGGCTGGCGGCGTTGGCCGGCGGCTGGAGCGAAGCCGCAGTCAATCTTGCCTGGCCGGCGCTCTGGCTGGCCCTGCTGGCCGGGAGTTTCGGCCAATGGCGCGTCCTGGGTGCCAGTGGTACGGCCGCGACCCTGGGTCTGTATGCGCTCGCTTCGTTGCCGTTGCTGGCCGTGCATGCGGCCCTGCCGGGATATGCCGACCTGTGGCTTGGGACCTGTCTGGCCTTTGCCGTGCTGGCCTGGCTGCGTTGGCTCGAAGGCGGCGGACGTGGCCAACTGCTGCTGGCCTGGGCCCTGCTTGCGGTGCTGCCGGCGTTGAAGTTCGAGGGCATGGTCTGGGCTTTGGGGGTGCTGGGTCTGATGCTGTGGTTCGCCTTGCCGCGCTTCAGCGCCTGGGCGCGCATCCTGGTGCTGGCGACCAGTGTCGGGGCGATCGTGCTGCTGTCGTGGCTGCTGGAACTGCAATGGCTGAATACCGTCCTGCACCTGTTGACACCGCCGCCGGACGGTAGTGGTCCGTCGGTGTTCGGCGTGCTGCTGGCGACGGCCGGGGGCATGTTCGGGCAGGCCAATTGGCACTTGCTCTGGTACCTGCTGCCGATGGTCCTGCTATGGCGCTGGCGACAGCTGCGCGCCTGGCCGCCGTTGGCCGGGGTCGCGGCGTTCGCACTTGGCGGGCTGCTGCTGATCCTGATCCTGTTCCTGTTCACCTATGCCGGCCGCTGGGCTGAGAGCTATACCGTCGTCAATCGATTGTTGATGCACTTCGCACCGACTGTGGTCGCGCTGATGGTGTTGTGTTTTCGCGCTGGGCGCGAGGCCGGAATATCGCCGTCGAGCACGGCGACATAGCGCGATTCATTTGGCGATTCTCGCGATGCTTTCTCGCCTGTTTGCCACAGCGCTTCATTTGACAATGGTTTCGACCCGCCCTTTGGGCGGGCCGAGTTACTTTTCGGTGCTTGTCCAAAGAAAAGTAACCAAAAGAAAGGACACTCCGGGCGGCGCGCCCTACGGGCATCCTGCCCTTCGGGTCCGCTACGGCCGGCCGGGCCTGCGCGACGGCGCATCCATGCGCCGACGCTTCGGTGGCGGTCATCCCTGACCGCCACTGCGCCTTGCGGCGCAGCTATTCCGTCCAGCCTCCGCCGCGCTGCACGGGGCCCCCAAAGCGCGGCCATCCTGGCCGCCACCGCCCGCTTCGGTGGGAGATTCGGGGGTGCCGGCCCCAATCGGCGGTGACAGCGGCCGGGAGGCCGCGTGATCCGGTTATGGGGCTGACGCCGAGCAAGCTCGGCGCTACAACGGACAGCAGGCCCGATGCGAGCATAGGCGATTGCCTGGGCGCGACAACTGATGGCAGGGTCGATACGACGACGTGCGATGGTGTTGGCGTGGGGTTTGTAGAGCGAAGCTTGCTTCGCTTTGCGGCAGACAGGCCGCGCGCTTCAGCCGCGACGGCGGCGTCGAGCAAGCTCGGCGCTATGTATGGACGCGCCCCCACCGTCAACCGCTGCCTGTGAACACCGAATACCCGGTTGCATTTACAACGGTTCGGGGACGGCGTTTGCTACGAGCGGCGATTCAGACGGCGCGCAGCGCCGGCCGGGTTTTCTTTTGTGCTGGGGCCGCTTGCGCGCCGGCAATGAACGCACGCAACTGCGGATAGACCACTTCACGCCAGCGCCGGCCGCTGAAGATGCCGTAGTGTCCCGCGCCTTCCACCAGCAGATGCCGCATGCGGGTCTCGTCGAGACCGCTGCACAGCCGGTGTGTGGCTTCGGTCTGGCCGATGCCGGAAATATCGTCGAACTCGCCCTCGATGGTCAGCAGCGAGGTGTCGCGGATCGCCTCGGGTGCCACACGCTCGCCGCCGACCTGCCACAGACCGCGCGGCAACAGGTGTTGCTGGAACACGATGCGGATGCAATCCAGGTAGTACTCGGCCGGCATGTCGAGCACGGCGTTGTACTCGTCGTAGAAGCGCCGGTGCGTCTCGGCGGTATCGAGGTCACCCTTGAGCAGATCCTGGTAGAAGTCCCAGTGCGAATTCACGTGTCGGCCGGGGTTCATCGCGATGAATCCGGCGTGCTGCAGAAAACCGGGATAGACACGCCGGCCGCGGCCGGGGTAGTTGCTGGGCACGTCGTAGATGACATTGCGCTCGAACCACTCCAGCGGCTTGGTTGTCGCCAGATTGTTGACGCTGGTCGGGCTGTGCCGGGTATCGATCGGGCCGCCCATCAGGGTCACGCTGCGTGGCAGGGGCTCGCCCGCGCTGGCCATCAGCGATGCCGCGGCCAGCACCGGTACGGTCGGCTGGCAGACCGCCAGCACATGCAGGCGTTCGACGCCAATGTGGCCGATGAATTCGCGCAGGTAGCCGACATAGTCCTCGAGTGTGAAGCCGCCCTGGTCGAGCGGCACCATGCGGGCGTCGATCCAGTCGGTGACATAGACCTTGTGGTCGGCAAGCAGGGTGCGCACGGTGTCGCGCAGCAAGGTCGAGTGATGTCCCGACAGTGGCGCAACGACCAGAACCACCGGGTCGTCCTTGAGCTTGCCGATGATCTCGGCCTCGTCGCTGAAGCGCTTGAAGCGCTGCAGGCGGCAGAACGGCTTTTGCAGCGTGGTCATTTCGACCACCGGCACAGTCGCGCCGTGCGCCTGGACCGAATGGATGCCGAACTCCGGCTTTTCGTAGTCCTTGCCGACCCGATACAGCAGCTCGTATCCGGCTGCCAGCCGCGGCGCGCCGGGCAGCTGCGACAGCCAACTGCCATTGGCCGAGAACATCTTGGCGCCGGCTTCCGCCCAGTACGTGACCGGCGCCATCATCGCCCGGTTGAACTCGTGCAATTGATAGAGCATACGTTCCTCCTGCGCCCGGCACACTCAAATGCTGCACCGCGCAAACCGCGAGCATACCCGGTTTCGTTCTCGCTTGTGTTGCGACGATGGTCACAAGCGGCAGGGGCAATCCGGCGTCGTCCGCAGCCCGTCATCCATGAGGCATCTGCAGCGGCAAACCGATGCGCCAATCCTGTAACCGGGCGCGCGATCGAAGCCAAGACACATCCGCCCTCGATCCGCCACTTTTTGTCTTTCTTGGACCTGGACGGCCTCGACGGCCCAACCTACTCTTCGAGTCCGGCCATCGCGACCGTGCTGTAGCCGGCGTCAACGTAGGTGATCTCGCCGGTGATGCCGGCCGCCAGATCCGAGCACAGAAAGGCCGCGGCGTTGCCGACGTCCTCGGTGCTGACGTTGCGGCGCAGCGGTGTGACCTGCTGGACGTGGTCGAGCATCTTGCGGAAGTTGCCGACACCGGAGGCGGCCAGGGTCTTGATCGGTCCGGCCGAGATCGCATTCACACGCGTACCCTCGGGACCGAGGTTGTAGGCCAGGAATCGAACGCAGGACTCCAGGCTGGCCTTGGCCAGACCCATGACGTTGTAGCTGGCCATCGAACGCATGGCGCCGAGATAGCTCAGGGTCAGGATGGCGCCGTTGCGGCCGCGCATCAGCGGTCGCGCCGCCTTCGCCAGCGCGGCCAGGCTATAGCTGGAGACGTCATGGGCGATCGCGAAGTTCTCCCGCGTCAGTCCGTCCAGGAACTCGCCCTGCAGTGCCTCACGCGGTGCGAAGCCGACTGAATGGACAAGAATATCGAGGCCGTCCCAATGCTTGCCCAGTTCGACGAACAGATCCTCGATCTGACTGTCTTCGGCGACATCACAGGGCAGGCTGATGTTCGATCCGAAGGTTTCGGCGGCTTCGTCGACGCGGCCCTTGAGGCGTTCGTTCTGATACGTGAAGGCAAGTTCGGCGCCTTGTTCATGCATGGCCTGGGCAATGCCCCAGGCGATCGAGCGCTGGCTGGCAATGCCCACGATCAAGGCCCGCTTGCCGGTCAAAAAGCCCATGACAAGTGTTCTCCGAAAAAGTAGGGAATGGTTTCAAGGAGCGCTCAGGCGCAGGCGCTGGCCGGGCATGAGGCGCGAATTGTCCAGGCCATTGTAGCGAAGCAGGTCGGAAACGGTCAGGCCATGGCGGCGGGCGATCGTCCACAGGCTGTCGCCACTGCGCACGACGTGAACTTCGGCAGGCAAATCCGCCGCGCCGGCCGGCGCAGGGCGGCCGGGCAGCCAGAAGCGGCCGGAAGCCGGTGCCGTATCGGTCTCGGCGACGTTGTTCAACGCCAGCAGGGTCGCCGGCAGCAGCCCGTGTTCGGCGGCGATGTCGGCCAGCGATTCGCCGCCGGCCAGCGCTCGTCGATGCCAACCGATGCGTTGGCTGGCCGGCAGTTGCGCCAGCAGTTGCGGCGCGCGCTCGGCCTGCGGCGCGCGGACCAGCAGCGCAAAGCGCTCGCCGGGCGGCGTCCGGTCACGGCGCAGCCCGGCATTGAACCGTGCAAACTCATCCGCGGACAGGCCCGAAAGCGCATGGGCCAGGGTGCCGCCGATGACGCCGTCGAGTTCAACCCGTTGCAGACGGCGCTCGGACTGCAGGACGGGCAATGCCAGATCGAAGCGTTCGGGTTCGCGCACCAGGCAGGCGAGGGCGAGCAGTTTGGTCAAGTACTCGTAGCTTCCCTTGGCCAGACCCAGGCCACGCAGATCGGCAAAGCTGTCGTCCGGTCGATGGCGCTCGAGCGCGCGCCGGACTCGGAATTCACCGGCGTTGTATGCGAACACGGCCAGGCGCCAATCGTCCTGGAAGTAGTCGCCATATCGATCCAGCAGCTGAAGCGCAGCATCGGTGCTGGCGGCGAGGTTCAGACGCCCGTCGATCCAGTCGTCGACGCGCAGGCCAGCGCTGCGGCCGGTGTCGCCGACAATCTGCCAGATTCCTGCCGGCTGTGCGTAACGGGCCGGATGGGGCCGGAAATGACTCTCGACGATCGGCAGCAGCGCGAACTCGCTCGGCAGCTGTGCCTGTTGCACCTGGCGATGGGTGTATTCCAGCGCCGGCAGCAGTTCGTCGAGCACGGCGGCAAAGCGTCGGGGCGACGCGGCATAGCGGCGCGCCCAGTGCTCGGTGTCAGGGGCATAGTCGCAGCCGGGCAGGGCGAAGCCACTGCGCATCTGCTGCCACAGATCCGGTTCCGGCTGCGCTGGCGGTGGCTCCGGCACCGGCACCGGCACCGGCGTTCGCTCTTGGCCGATATCACCGGGCAATAACGGCGGAATCGCCGAGGTGGCATCCGATGCTGATACCGAATCGGAAGGTGGCAGGGGTGGAGCGGCCGGTTCGGTAGTCTCCGGCAATTCCAACGCTGGGGCATCGGCGCTGGCGACATCGGGTGTGTCGACGGCGGCTCGCTGCGGCACGCTCTGACAGGCTGCCAGCAGACCCAGGGCCAGCACGGTCGCCCATCGCCGGCCGAGCATTGCGCTAACCACGAAACTCGTCCTTCCATGCCCGCAACGCCGCGAAGGCCTGATCCGGATCGGCGCTTTCGCACAGGCCACGCTCGCGTACCATCGCTTCACGCACCGCTGCGGCATCGCCGCGCAGAAACGGATTGATCCGCCGCTCCAGGTCGATTCGACTGGGCAGGCTGGGACGTCTGGCCTGGCGCTGCTCGCGTACCCAGCGTTCGTGCTCGGCGAGAACGGGATTGTCCGGTTCCAGGTAGCGGGCGAATCGCAGGTTCGCCTCGGTGTATTCGTGACCGCAGCAGACCCGGGTGTCGTCCGGCAACCGCGCCAGGTGGTTCAATGACACCCGCATCTGCGCCGGCGTGCCCTCGAACAATCGGCCACAGCCGGCGCTGAACAGGGTGTCGCCGCAGAACAGCACATGCTCACCGTGGAAGGCGATGTGGCTGAGCGTGTGGCCGGGAACGGCCAGAACCTCAAACTGCGCTGCCGGGTGTTCCAGCTCGACCCGGTCGCCGGCGGCGACGGCATGGTCGAGTTCCGGGACGCGCTCGTCGATGGGTCCCCAACACCGCGCCTGCGGCCAGTCCCGGCACAACGCTGCGACTCCGCCGATGTGGTCGGGGTGGTGGTGGGTGATCAGAATCGCGGTCAAGACAAGCTCGCGATCACGCAGCCAGTCGCGCACCGGCGCGGCTTCGCCGGGGTCGACGACCAGGGCGTGTCGGCCGTCGTGCAGGACCCACACGTAGTTGTCGCTGAGTGCTGGAATCGCTTCCAGTTCCTGCATGCGTCTGGTCCGCCTCCGGATCGCGAGCTGGCAAGGATAGCGATGCTTGCGGGACAATGCCTGAATCATGCCCGAGCTCGCACCCCCATCTCTGACCCGGCGACCGTCCCGCGCCGTGCGTCGCCTGTTGCGTCTGGAAGACGCCTGGTTGATCCGCCAGCTCGGTGGCCGCCAGCCGGTGCTCTGGCTGCGCCCGCAGCCGCTTGGCACCGCCGCCCGCCATGGCGTCATCGGTCTTCGACTCGGCGCGGAGGGGCGTCTGCGCGGTCCGCTGCTGGCCGATGCCGATGCCTGGCCCTGGGCTGACGAGAGCTTGCCGGCAATCGTGCTGCAGCATGTGCTCGAAGGATCGCCGGCGGCCGCGGACCTGCTCGACGAAGCGACCCGAGTACTGGCGCCGGAAGGGCGGCTGTACCTGTTGCGATTCGATCGTTTCAGCCCGTGGTTCTGGCGTTATGGTCGGCCGCTGCTGCGGCGCAGCAACGGTGCTGCACTGAGTCTTCCATTGAGTCTGGCCGGTCTTCGACGTCAGGATCTGACCCTGGAATACCGCCACGCACTCGGCCCTCGTGGCTTTCGTGCCGACTCCGAGCTGGTGCCGGCCAGTCGGCGCCTGCCCGAGCGCTGGCCGTTCGCAAGCACGTTCCGCGCGACCCGGGTCTGGGTGCTGCGCAAACGCAGGCTGCGCATGATCATGCTCGGAACACGTGAGCCGGCCCGGCACCTGCGTTCCGGCTATGGCTTGCCGGCCGGCGCCAGTCGTGACGGCGGAGACCGCGCTTGAGCGCGCCGGTGCTGGCGTTTACCGACGGTGCCTGCCTGGGCAATCCCGGTCCCGGCGGCTGGGGCGTTTTGCTGCGCTATGGCGGTCAGGAGCGCGAGCTGTCCGGCGCCGAACCCGACACCACCAACAACCGGATGGAACTGATGGCGGCGATCCAGGCCCTGGAGGCGCTGAGCCGAGCCTGCCGGGTCGAGCTGTACACCGACTCCCGTTACGTTCAGCAGGGTATCAGCGACTGGCTGCTGCGCTGGCAGGCGAACGGCTGGCGCACGGCCGATCGGAAACCGGTCAAGAACCAGGATCTCTGGCAGCGGCTGGCAGCGGCCGCAGGCCGTCATCAGGTCGATTGGCATTGGGTGCGCGGCCATGACGGCCATGTCGAGAACGAGCGCGTCGACGGCCTGGCCAGCGCTGCCGCGAAAGCCATCGCCGGCGGCCGCGTCGGCAACGGAGGCCGGCGATGAGCAGCCGGCAGATCGTGCTCGACACCGAAACCACCGGCCTGGAATGGAACAAGGGCCATCGGGTCATCGAGATCGGCTGCATCGAGCTGATCGAGCGCCGGCCGACCGGCAACAACTTCCATCGCTACCTGAATCCAGGTCGCTCGATCGACGCCGGCGCCGCCGAGGTGACCGGGCTGACCGAAGAGTTTCTAGCCGACAAGCCGAGCTTTGCCTCGATCGTCGACGCCTTTCTTGACTACGTGCGCGGCGCCGAGGTGATCATCCACAACGCCGAGTTCGATCTCGGCTTTCTCGACCACGAGCTGGATCTGTGCCAGGCCTCGGTGCGGCGCATGAGCGACTGCGTCCAGGTCATCGATACCCTGGCGATGGCGCGCGAGCGCTTCCCCGGCAAGCGCAACTCACTGGATGCGCTGTGCGGCCGCTTCGAGATCGACAATCAGCACCGCAAGCTGCACGGCGCCCTGCTTGATGCCGAACTGCTCGCCGAGGTTTATCTGGCAATGACCTCGGGCCAGGGGGATCTGGGATTGGTTGCCAACGGCAGTGCAGCCGACCTGGCGGCGAACGGGTTCCGCCCGCACGCCGCCGGCATCCGGCCGCTGGTCTTGTATGCAAGTGCCGAGGAGCGGGCATGCCACGCTCAGATGATGGCGCGGATCGATCAGCGCAGCGCCGAAGGCAGTCTTTGGAAAAGCATCGACGGCACGTCGCCCTGACTAGTGTGGTGCGGTCATTGCCTTGGAAATGCCGGACGGCGCCGAGCGCCGCCGATGTTTGTCAGCAGTGCTTGAGCACCACGACTGTGATGTTGTCCGAGCCGCCGGCACGCAACGCCGCGTGGATCAGGTGGTCGGCTGTTTCCTGCGGCGTGAAGCCACGTTCGAACAAGGCCGCGATCTCGGCGTCGTCAACCTCCTCGGTGAGTCCGTCGCTGCACAACAGCAATTGCGCTGCCTGCGGCCAGGGCTGCTGAACGGTGGCGATGTCCAGGGCATCCAGTTCGGTCACGCCCAGGGCCTGGGTGACGACATTGCGCTGTGGATGGCGCCGGGCCTCGGTTGCCGTCAGCGCGCCCGATTGCACCAGATGCTGGACGTAGGAATGGTCGCGCGAGATCTGGGTCAGGCCGTTCTGCCACAGGTAGATGCGGCTGTCGCCGACCCAGGCGGCCTCGAAACTTTCGCCATTGACCCGGACCGCGACCACGGTCGTCCCCATCGGCAGGTTCTGTTCGTTGTTGCGGCGGCCCTGGCGGGTGATCGTATCGGCAGCCTCGCGAATGGCGATATCAAGCGCATTTCCGGTACTGACTGAGGCGTGGATCACATCTCTGGCCATGGCGCTGGCGACTTCACCATGAGCGTGACCGCCCATGCCATCGGCCACCAACCATAAGCCGAGCGAAGCATCGGCGAGGTAGGTGTCCTCGTTGTGTTGTCGCCTGCGGCCGACATGGCTTCCGTGGCCGTATTGAATCATCGCACTGGTCTCTTTATGGCACGCAGAATGCCCCGCCGTGCCGATTCGCGCAAGCACCGCCCTTGTTCCGGGCGCCCCACCTGGATACACTGCGCACCCTTCCTGTACGGAGAAAGCGAGTCGATCGCATCACCGTAGCAGCCAGGGGGTCGCCGACCCGACCGCGAGCGACAACGACCATCCGGAGAGGTGGCAGAGTGGTCGAATGTACCTGACTCGAAATCAGGCGTACGTGTGAGCGTACCGTGGGTTCGAATCCCACCCTCTCCGCCAGATACGACAACGGACCCGAACGGGTCCGTTGTCGTATCTGGAGGTGCGGGCTGGGTGAGCAG
>CAZFUH010000039.1:8812-16941 GCA_964522235.1 uncultured Rhodanobacteraceae bacterium | reverse complement strand
CCTTGTCTCGGGACCGAATCCACGGCGCGATAAAGGCACCAAACTTCCGGCGCACTACACTAGCCGACAGGGGAAAGCGCCGTAAGCTGCGTTCTACTCGTAGAGCTGGAGACCAGCTGAAGCGGTCGGCGGCGGCGGCAGGCCTGGTGCGCTGATCGGCTTGGCCGCCGTCAGCGCCGCCAAGGCCAGCAGCAGCAGCAACGGCAGGGCGCCGAGCAGCCGATAGAACCAGGAGCGATGACGATCATGATCGCGGCCGATGTCGTACAGGACGACCCCCAGGTACAGATGCAGCAGCACCGCGACAGTGACCAGGGCCAGTTTCATCACCAGCCACGCGCCTTGCGGTCCATAGCCGATCAGAATCATGCCGAGCACGATTGCCACCAGGCCGGCCGGCGTCATGACCGAGAAGAACAGAGATTTTGCGACCGGAAGAAAATACTCGTGCCCGCCGTCGGCCTCGTCCCGGCGATGGGCAACGAACAACCGCGGCAGGAAGAACAGGCCGACGAACCAGACCGCCATCGCGGCGATATGAAAAAATTTCAACCAGAAGTACATGGGCGGATTGTAGTGTAGTGCTTTGCACGCAAACGACAGCCGACCTCTGTTAGCGTAGCGACATGCGTGCCACCACGATCCTCCTCGCGTCGATCGCGATGTTGCCATCGACCACCCTGGCCCATGCTGCCGGTGACGGAAACGGCTACGGCTGGCCGCCGGCGTTGTGGCCGCTGGCGCCCTGGGCGCTGCTGCTGGCTGCGTACGGCCTCGGCGTGGTTCGCTTGTGGCGGCGTGCCGGCCTCGGCCGAGGCGTGAACGGATTCGAGCTGGCAGCCTTCATCACCGGCGCTCTGGCGCTGTTCGCCGCCCTGGTCTGGCCGCTCGATGAACTCGGTGAGCGTTCGCTGGCCGCGCACATGGGTCAACACATGCTCCTGCTCGCCCTGGCGCCGCCGCTGTTGCTGCTCGGACGCCCGATGGCGGTGCTCGCGCATGTCATGCCGCGGCCATGGCCGCGTCGCCTGCACCGACTCGGCGACCCTGGTCGACGTCTGGCTGGCGCAAACCTGGCCGCGGCAACGGTTGCCCATTGCGGCGTGATGTCGGTCTGGCACCTGCCAGCGGCAACGGCGGCGGCGCTGAGCAATGAGCCGCTGCATTGGGCGATGCACGGCAGCTTTCTGCTCGCTGGGCTGTGGTTCTGGGCGGCACTGCTGCGCCGCGTCCGCGAACCCGATGCCGGCATCGGTCCGGCCCTGGTCGCGATCGTCGCGGTAATGATGAACATGGGCCTGCTCGGCGCCCTGCTGGTGTTCGCGCGCCGGCCGCTGTACCCGGTCTATGTCGAACGCGTGTCGCAACTGGGCCTGGAGATTCTGGCGGATCAGCAATTGGCCGGCTTGATCATGTGGGTGCCGGCCGCCCTGCCCTATGTCATCGGTGGATTGTGGCTGGCGGCGCAATCACTGCGCCGGCTGCAACACCTGGAATCGTCCATGGCAGGTCGGCCATGAACCTGGGCTGGCTGCGAGCGGGCCTGTGGTGGCTGGCCTGGATCGGACTGGCGGCGTTGCCGATGGTGATCGCACTCACCGGCAGCCGGCCGCCGGCGCGCAGCCTGGCGGTTGAATTCGGCGCCCTGCTCGGCCTGCTCGGGCTTGGCGTGCTGGCAATGCAGGCGCTGGTCTCGGGCCGCCAAACCTGGTTTGCGCGCGGCTTCGGCCAGGACGATGTCCTGCAGTTTCATCGCCAGACCGGCCTGCTGGCCCTGCTGCTGGTATTTGCGCATCCGCTGACCCTGTTCATCGCCGATCCGCGCTTTCTCGCCTATCTGAACCCAGCAGAGAATCTGCTGCGGGCCGGGTCGCTGGGCTTTGTTCTGGTCGCTACCCTGGTACTGATCGCGACGTCGTTGTGGCGCCTGAGCTTTGGACTGCGCTACGAACACTGGCGCCTGTTGCACGGCGTGCTTGCCGTTGCGATCGTCGTGCTGGGGTTCGGCCATGCACTGATGGTTGATCACTACACGGCGCCGATGTGGAAGAAAGCTGCGCTTGCGCTGTTGGTCGGCGCGAGCCTGTACCTGATGCTGGAAACCCGCCTGCTCCGACCCCGGCAGATGCGTCGCAGGCCCTACCGGGTACAGCAGGTGCGCAAGCAACGCGGCGACTGCGTGACCCTACTCCTGACCCCGACCACCAGCGAGCGCCTGCGTTTCCGCCCCGGGCAATTCGCGTGGCTGACCTTGGGCGCTTCGCCATGGCGCCTGCAACAACACCCGTTCTCGTTCGCCTCGTCTGCCGACGACGCCGAGTTGGCGTTCACGATCAAGGCCGCCGGCGATTTCACCGCTCGGGTCGGCGACGTCGAGCCGGGTGCGCAGGCCTGGCTGGAAGGTCCGTACGGCGTGTTCACGTATGAGCCGGGACAGTCACCCGCCGGCGCCGTATTCATCGCCGGCGGCGTCGGCATCACGCCGTTCATGAGCATGCTGCGCACGGCACGTGCGCGCGGGCTGCGCGAGCCGTTGTGGCTGATCTACGGCAGCGAGTGCTGGGACGAGGTGATCTTCCGCGAAGAGCTCGACGAACTGGCGCAAGCCTTGCCGCTGACCCTGGTCCACGTCCTGCAAGAGGGTGACGAGGCGTGGCACGGGGAAACCGGGTACATCGACGACGAGCTGCTCGATCGACACCTGCCGGCCAATGTCGCCGACCTGCCGTGCTATGTCTGCGGCCCCGAGGCACTGGCCGACGAGGTCGAACCGGCGCTGCGCCGACGCGGCGTGCCAACCCGGCGGCTGTATTCGGAACGATTCGACATGGTCTGATGGAGATGCACGGATGATGCACCGCTACGCCCGCCGCGCCGGCAGCCTCGCCGCCGTGCTCCTGATCCTGCTCGCGCTGCTCACCGCCTGGCTGCGCAGCGCGTAACCCAAGCAATCGGAAACACGTTGTGCCAACAGAGTTTCGGGGCAAAGGGAAACGCCCAGCTCCTCCATGTCTGGCCTACTGGCTAACCGGATACGCGGCGTAGTGGTTCATGACTCGGCCTCCCGCCAAAGTTCAAAAGATTGCCAGACCGGCGGAAACCCCATCTCGTCCCATAGATCTGGACGCTCCTCGACCAGCGCCCGCAGCCTGTGCCGCCAGATCGAGTCGGGGCTGATCGTACGCAGCAGGTACGCCAGTACGGTCAGCGTGTTGTAGAGCCGCTGGAAGCGATCAGGCGCGCGCTGCAATTGCGCAGCCAGCGTCACCGGCTTCTTCGGCAGGCTCGGGGTGCCGACTACCAGATGCCGGTTCCACAAGCGCGCATGGTGAGCGCAGACGTTACGCACATAGGCCAGGTGCTCGACAAAGGAACCGAATGGAGTCTCGTGCAGATCGTAGGCATCGGCAATGGCCTGGCGATCGGCGTGGTGCTTGAGTGATCGCAGCCACTTCGACAGGTCGCCCAGGGAGAACGCCTCGCACAGAGCCCAGATCGGCGGCTCTTCGCCACGGTCCAGATAGCGCTTGAGGAAGGGCTCGTTGCGATCGGCGAACAGCGCCTCGACCTTGCGCAACAGGGTGGGATGATGATCATTGAACAGGGCTGGGTCGCGATGCGCCGTGGGGCCGGCCTTGATCCCGAGCACGTAGGCCCAGTGGGTGCGCAGCGAGACCTCCAGCCGCTCGATGGCGTCGTTGATCTCCAGCCGCAGCCGACGGTCGAAGTCGTACAGCGCCAGGATGTCGTCGAAGCAGGTGCCTGGCCGAAACGGCGGCTCACCGTTGACCGGTGGCGACTCGAAGCCGATCCAGTAGCCGCGCAGGCGGTAGTAGTTCAGGTGACCGAGGTAGTGTCGCGCACGATCCTCATCATCGATGCGCATGCCGCGGCGACGCAGCAGGGCGATCTGCTGCTCCAATGTGAGAGCGGGCTTGCTCGGAGGTTGGCGCGACGTACTCACGCACCGGCCCCGGAAAAGAAAAACCCGCCAAAATGCGCGTGCCGACCGAGGTCGGTATAGGCGAGGCGGGCATGATTAAGCGCTATGGTACCGGCCCAGCAACGGAACGCAAGCGGGCGGTGTTGGCCGCCTTCAGGCTTCATTCGGCTACCTCGTCCAGCAGCGCCGCGATCTTTTTTCTCAACGGGCTTTATAGGGCCTTGGTGAGCGGTTTGCCATTCTTGCCCGTGCGGCCAGCGTGTCGAACCAGTCAGAATGGAATGTCGTCGTCGAAGCTGTCTTCGGCAACCCGCTGCGGCTGCGATGAGCGCTGAGCCGGCTCACGATCGCCCTGGTCGCGTTCGGCCGGCGGTCCGCTGCGGGCGCCGGAGCGCGGGCCGGCGCCAGCGCCGCCTTCGCCGGGGCCACCGAGCATCTGCATCTCATTGGCGATGATGTCGGTGGTGTAGCGTTCGACACCCTGCTTGTCGGTGTACTTGTCGGTCTGCAGGCGGCCCTCGACATAGACCTGGCGGCCCTTGCGCAGGTACTCGCCGGCGATTTCGGCCAGCCGCCCGAAGAACTTCACCCGGTGCCACTCGGTGCGTTCCTGCTTCTGCCCGGTCTGCTTGTCGGTCCACTGCTCGGACGTGGCGATGCTGATCGTGGTGATCGCCGATCCCGACGCGGTGTATCGGGTTTCCGGGTCGTTGCCCAGGTTGCCGACCAGAATGACCTTGTTGATGCCTCGTGCCATGCGCGCGAATCCTGTTGCGTGTGACGGCGAAGAATAGCACGCGCGCCTGTGACGCCTGCCTCGGAATCCGCACCTCGGGGGCGGGAACAGGACCCCGTTTCCGGGTCGGAAAATTCCCAGCCGCCAGTCCGACCGTCGCACCGAACAATGGCATCAAGGTTGGATTTGCCATCGTTCGAGGACGATCGTGGCACGGTCTGAGCAGGGCGATCGCGGGTCGCCGCCGATTTCCGCTGGCTCCCAGCCCAGCCGTGCTCAACCCGACGGGCTGGGCACAAGCCAGCGCTGCCAGATCAGCAGGACCAGGCACCAGGCTGCCGCCAAGATGGCCGCGGCAAGCAACACGCCGGTTTCGCCAAGACGCCCCAGCAACACACCGCCGGCGAGGCCGCCGACAAAGGCACCGAGAAACTGCAGGCCCGAATAGGCACCGAGCGCCGCGCCGCGCCCGTGTGCCGGTGCCAGCCGCGAAACCAGGGTTGGCAGCAGCGCTTCCAGCGCCGTGAAACCGGCAAAGAACGCGAATCCGCCCAGGCCGATGACGATCACTCCCGAACCCAGGGCCAACGCCGCCAGGCCGAGCGCCGCCAGGGCCAGCGCCAGCAGTTGCCGCAGACCCAGGCCGTGGACCGCCACCGAGCGGCCGCCGACGAACAGGCCCAGGCACAAGGCAGCGGCGATCATCGCCGGGAGATAGAACTGCCAATGCCGGGTCAGCGGCAGGTCGAGGCGGTCGATCAACAGCGTCGGCAAGGCGACGAAGGCGGCGGTCAGCAGAATGTGCAGGACGAACACACTCAGATCGAGCACCAGCAGCCGGCGATCGGCCAGCGCCCGGCGCAGCGCGCTGCCGGCGACCGCCGCCGGCAGCGCGGTACCGGGCTGCGGGACCGGTACCGCGGTCCAGAGCGCGAGCAGGGACAGCAGCGCCAGGGCGCCGGTCAAGGCAAACAGAACCGGCAGTCCGCCGAGCGCGAACAACGGCGCCGACAGCACCAGGGCGAGCACGAAGGCGGCACCGATGCTGACGCCGATGATCGCCATGACCTTGGCGCGCACCGGCTCGCGGCTGAGATCGGCAGCCAGTGCGAGACCGGCGCCAGACACCGCACCCATGCCCTGCAAGGCTCGGCCGGCGACGACCATCTTCAGGCTGGTTGCAAGCGCGGCGACGAAACCCCCGCTCGCGAACAGCAGCAGACCCAGCGTGATCGCCGGACGTCGGCCGATCCGATCCGAGAGGGCACCGAACGGCAACTGCAGCATTGCCTGGCCGAGGCCATAGACGCCAATCGCCAACCCGATCAACCACGGCACCGCGTCCGGATAGGCGCTGGCCTGCGCGGCGAACACCGGCAGAATCAGAAACAGGCCGAACATGCGCAGGCCGACCACCAGCGCCAGCGCCGCGGCGGCACGGCGTTCGATTGCGTTGAGCTTCACGAAGACAAGGGGACGAAAGGACAGCGTAGTTTGCCGGCTGGCGCGGACCGTTGCACCTGTTGGCATGGGCGAACCAGGACCGTGGCCGCGGGAAATTGAACCGGGCGCGGCGAAACCCGCGGCTGCATCCTCCGTGCTCCCACCCCCATGCCCCGTATAATTGCCCGGTCACCCGGAATCTGCCCGTCTTGACCGCCCAACCCGCACTCGCCGCACCGCCGACCGACTTTGCCGATGTCCAGGCCTTGATAGCCGACGATGCCCGGCGTGTCGATGCCCTGATCCGGCAACGACTTTCGTCCGACGTGCTGCTGGTGAATCAGATCGCCGAACACATCGTCGCCGGCGGCAAGCGGCTGCGGCCGGTGGTCGTCCTGCTGGCCGCGCATGCCGCCGGCTACCGGGGCGGCGACCACATCGCCGCCGCTGCGATCATCGAGTTCATTCATACCGCCACCCTGCTGCACGACGATGTCGTCGACGAGTCCGACCGTCGGCGCGGCCGCGATACCGCCAATGCATTGTTCGGCAACGCCGCCAGCGTCCTGGTCGGTGATTTCCTGTATTCGCGCTCGTTCCAGCTGATGGTCGATATCGACCGCATGCCGGTGATGCGCCTGCTCGCCGACACCACCAATGCAATCGCCGAGGGCGAGGTGCTGCAGTTGATGCACCTGAACAATCCCGACACCAGCGAGGCCGACTACCTGCGCGTGATCGAGCGCAAGACCGCGATCCTGTTCGCTGCCGCCGCCGAACTGGGGGCCATGCTCGCCGAGCGGCCGGCGGACCAGCGCAATGCCCTGCGCGGCTACGGCCACGCCCTGGGCATGGCGTTCCAGATCGCCGACGACATGCTCGACTACGAGGCCGACGAAGCCACGCTCGGCAAACAGCTCGGCGACGATCTCGCCGAGGGCAAACCGACCCTGCCATTGATCCATGCCCTGGCACATGCCGATGCCGATCTTGCCCAGCGGCTACGCGAGATCGTTCGCGCCGGCGACCGCGCGCAGCTGCCGGTCGTGCTCGACGCGATCCGTCGCCACGGCGGCCTGGATCACGCCCGCGCGCATGCCGAATCCCTCGCCCGCGAGGCCGTCGACCACCTGGATGCATTGCCGTCATCGCCGTATCTGGACGCACTCGCCTTCCTGGCTGAATTCGCCGTTGCACGCCGCTCCTGATCCCGTTTCATTTCGGCCGCCGGACAGTCCACGCTGCGCCGTCCACCCTGTCCGGGCAATGTCGAGCCGATCCAGCTCCGTGACCATGGCTTGGCGGTCAAGCGCTGCGCGCGCCGGTGCAGCGGCATCGACGCCGGCTGGCCGCGGGTGGAGGTGAGCAATGCATCGCTTTCCCGGTGGCTTGCGGCTCGAGCCAAGAAAAATCGCCGGTGACGACGGCCTGAGCTCCGTGCCCTTGCCGGCGCAGCTTTACGTGCCGCTGCTGCAACATCTGGGCGAGCCGGCACGCGCGTGCGTACGACCCGGCGACCAGGTGAACAAGGGACAGCGCATCGGCGAGGCGGTCGGATTGCTTTCTGCCCATGTCCATGCGCCGACCTCGGGCCAGGTGGTTGCGATCCGTGATCGCGACATCGGCCATCCGTCCGGTCGTGCCCTGCCCTGCATCGAGCTGGCACCGGATGGGCACGAGGACTGGCATCTTCTGGAGCCCTGGCCGGACTGGCGGCAACGTGAGCCGGCGGCCCTGGCCGCGCGCTTGCGCGACGCCGGCATCGTCGGCCTCGGCGGCGGTGTCTTTCCCACCGATCTGAAGCTGTCGACGGCCAGCGATCCGGTCGATGTCCTGATCGTCAATGGCGCCGAATGCGAACCCTATATCGCCTGCGACGATGCCCTGTTGCGCGCCCGCGCCGACCAGGTCCTGGCCGGCGCTGCCGTGTTGCGCCATGCACTCGACGCACGCCGCTGCCTGCTGGCGATCGAGGACAGCATGATCCAGGCGCTCGCTGCCGCGCAC